>JAKSBB010000121.1 GCA_022361315.1 Desulfobacterales bacterium | reverse complement strand
TGCCTCCGAGGTGCCCGTTGTCCTGCTGGTGGATGGGATCGACAAGTCCGACCCTGAATTCGAGGCCTTTCTCCTGGAGCTTTTGTCCGACTTCCAGGTCACCATTCCTGAGCTGGGGACCATACAGGCCAAAACCCGCCCCTTTGTTTTTCTGACCTCCAACAACTACCGGGATATGAGTGACGCCCTGAAGCGGCGCTGTATCCATATTTACATTGATTATCCCAGTATGGAGACCGAGCGGGATATCGTGGCCAAAAAACTGCCCGGCATCGGCGATAAACTGCTCACCCAGGTGGTGGAGACTGTGGCCAATATCCGTGAACTGGATCTGAAGAAAAAACCCTGTATCTCCGAAACCCTGGACTGGGCCAGATCTCTCATGATTCTCCAGAACGATACCCTCACGGCGGAAGCCCTGGACCAGACCCTGAACACCCTCTGCAAGCACAAGGCGGATTACGGAGTGGTGCGGTCTAAAATCCGGGAACTGGTCAGCGCCTGAGCCTCCCATGGAAGCGGTCATCCTGGAATTTGTCTCCTGCTGCCGGGCTGACGGCATGCGCATCTCCACGGCCGAGGTATTGGACTGCCTGGCCCAGCTCGGTATGGCCTCCCCCCTGAATGAAGAAATTTTTCGCACTATTCTCACTGCCAACTTTGCCAAAAGCCGCCGGGAACAGGCGGCCTTCAACCGGCTTTACCATCTCTTTTTCCATGAGATGAAAAAAGGGTTCGGGCAGGATGAGGGGCCGGATGGAGATGAATCAGCAAACAGTACGACCCGGGATGCAGACATAGACCAGGTCCTGGAATTGGGTATGCAGATGCTGGCGGAACAACAGGACCAGTCACCTTCGGACCTGGAGCAGGCCCTGCTGGATTTTATGGGCGGCAATCCCCAGGCATTCATCGAAGCGGTGCGGGCCATCCACGACCAGGAAGTCCAGGCTTCCGGTGCAGTGAAATCCAACCTGGGCCAGCTCACCGGCCGCCTGGAAATCATGCTGGCGGTGAACCAGGTGCGTCAGCGGGTGGTGCAATTCCTGGGCAGCCCGGATGCCGGTATTCAGAACGGAGATCAGACCGGGCGCAATGGAAATGCCGGCCGGCTTGCCGAAATGGCAGAGAAACGCCTGGAACGGGCCCTTGAATTCCTCAATGAAGATCCCCAGCCGGACAACGTCGGCCTGCGGCAGGGTGGCAAAGCAGAACAGCGCTACGCCAATGTAGGTGACGTCCCCTTCTCCAACCTGACCCAGGACGAGATGAACCGGGTGCAGGACGTGATCGACGACTGGGTCCGAAAGCTGGAGGAAATTTCCACCCTGAGATTCGCGGCATCCAGGCGGGGAATGGTGGATGTGAAGAAGACCATCCGCCGGTCGGCAAAGTATCTGGGGGTGCCGGTGGAGATCGTCCGAAAGGACAAGCCCCTGCGAAAGGGGAAGATCGTCACCCTCTGCGATGTGTCCGGCTCGGTGTGGTCCACGGCCAGATTCATGCTGAATATCCTCTATTCACTGCAGGCCTGCTTTGCCCGGGTGAAATCCTATATCTTCATTGACCGCCCCCTTGAGGTCTCGGACATCTTCCTGGCCCACGACGCCAACACCGCCGTCAAAAAGATATTGAAGGACGACCGCCTCAACTATAATGCCAAAACCGATTACGGCCTGACCTTCCAGATGTTCCGCGACGATCACCTTCAGGAACTGGACAAAAAGACGACCCTCATCATCATGGGGGACGGCCGGTCTAACTATCTTAACCCCAGGGAGCCGGTGCTGGAACAACTGCGGGAACGGTGCCGCCGTTTGATCTGGCTGAATCCGGAACAGGAACGCTTCTGGGGCACCGGTGATAGCGAAATGCCCCGCTACAGCCATTATTGCAATGAGGCCCGGCCCTGCGGCAATCTCAACCAACTCATCGATTTTATCCAGGATCTGGTGCTTTAAACGCGCCGGTGGGCCAACAGTTTACAGGGAGAAATTATGACAACACCTTTGGAAACCAAAATGGCAGAGGTTGCCGCCACAACCATTCGTCCTGAGACAGACCTGGGCACCCGCAGTGAATTTCCCCGGCAGATCTGGCAGATCTTAGGGCAGGCCGGCCTGCTTGATCCGGATGCGGCGGCGTCGGCCGGAGCTTCCCACTGCCTTTCCATTGCCCGGGCTGCCCGGATTCTGGTTTCCGAGGGGGGGAATCTTGGCCTGGCCCTCTCCTGGATGATACACCACCTGGTGGCCGGACGTCTGGTATGGCCCCTGCTGGGAAGGGCGCCTTGGGCGGATGACCTGAGAAACCGGGTCAAAACAGGGGAAGCCACCATCTGTCTGGCGGTATCTGAACCGGATGCAGGTGCCCACCCCAAATTCATGTCGGCCCGGGCAGAAAAAACATCCGGGGGCTTCTCCGTCACCGGAAATAAAACCTATCTCACCAACGGTCCCATTGCCGACTTCTATGCCGTGGTGGCCATCACGGGAGAGGCAGAAGGTCGAAAGGCCTTTTCCTCTTTTCTCGTGGACAGGGAAACCACAGGGATGGAGGTTTCAGGCCCCATGTCTATAGGTTTTTTTAAACCTTCCCCCCATGGATCTATTGCCATGAACGGCTGTGAGGTGGGAAAGGAAAGACTTTTGGGAAAGGAAGGGGAGGCATTCCCAACACTGGTACTTCCCTTCCGTCATCTGGAAGACGCGGTGATGACAGGACCGGTAACAGGTGCGATGATTTTTATCAATACAGCCATTGCAGAACAGATGGTCAATCATTCCCTTCGATCTCCTGAAAACCTGGAAGCTCTGGGGCAACTGAACGTTCTGACAGACACCGCAGTTTTTTTGTCCGACCGGATTGCAATAGGTGTTGACCAAGCGGACGATACTGAACCCCTGGTGCTCTACTTCCGGCAGATGGCAGCCCAATATCTCACGGCGGTGAATGATCTGATTGCCGCCACAGCCATTTGCCTTGACAATCCGGCAGCCGTCATGCTTACCGATCTTCACGCCTCTGCCAAGTTGGGTAAAACCGTGGCCGGGCTGAAACTTCAGAAAATCGGGCATAAAGTTCTGCGTTAATACAACCTGCAGATCGCGAATGTGTTTTTAGGGTTTATATTTCCTGAAACTGTGGTACCCTTGCGAGAATTAAATTTCCGTACCTTAAAAACTTAGATGCTGATGCGAAAGTGTTCGTAAATTGACGATCATCTATTACTATACAGGGAATCTGTTGTTCCAGACAGCCTTGGCGATCCTGCTCATTTCTCTGATCTGCCGGCATAATCCGGAGGATCACAGATCCGTTATTTTCCAGCGCCTGATGTACACCGGGCTGACCTGGGCGGGTTTCGATCTGGTCATGACCCTGAACCAGATCTTTTTACCGGTCGAAACCGCCTTCCGGATGTACGGGGTACTGTCCTGTCTGTTCTTATTTTTTCCTCCCATCGCCATCCAGCTCAGTCTCTCCCTGATCCGTGAACTGAGCCGGCGGGAAAAAAACTTAATTCTTGCCCCCTATGCTGCACTCTACATCATGATCCTTTTGTTTCCTCAATTCAGCAGCGCGTCCACCTTCGGCATCACAGGCGGTTTTTCCGACGGTTTGCCCCCCTGGAATACGGCGTTTAAGGTGCTGAGCTTCGGAGCCCCCCTGACCAGTGTACTGGTGTTGCTGGTCCATTCTTTTCGTGAAACGGAAATCGTGGTGAAAAAGGAGAAACAGCTCCTGGCCCTGGGGGCAATTTTGTTCATGATGGGGCTTGTCCTTTCGCAGATGATGAAAAATGCGTTCCCCGGACTGCCCTGGTTTGCCAACCTGTCCAGTACCCTGCTCAGTTTTTCCGCCTTCCTGTCCCTGAAGAAATACGGCCGGGTTCTGTCCGGCCAGACGCTTTTCGAAACCACGGTGAAGATTTCCCCTTCGGGTATTTCCCATATCAGGGATATGCGGATGATCTGGACCAATTCCTCCATGCAGCAGCTTTTGAACCGGGATGCCGGCCCCATAGCCGATATCCGTGAGATCTTCCATAATGCCCAGCCCGACGGTATTACCAGGGACGATATCATACAGGGAATTAAAACCGGAAATCTCAAGAGTCGTATGGTTTATGTCTCCAATGGTTCGGGTCATGCCCAGGCATGCCTGATCAATTGTGCCCCGCTGGAGAAAAACAGGCCGGAAAACGGGGTGTTGATGATCCTCACCGATGTCTCCGAGGAGAACCGGATCCGCAGTGAACTTGTGGACCTGAACAAACAATTGGAAAAAATGGCCCATAAGGATGGCCTCACCGGCATCGCCAACCGCCGGGAGTTCGACCGGGTGCTGGCCAAGGAATGGCAACGGGCCCGGCGTAACGGCCACCCATTGTCCCTGGTGCTGTTCGATGTGGATTTTTTTAAACGGTTTAACGATCTTTATGGCCATCCGGCGGGGGATATCTGCCTGAAACAGGTGGCTGAGGAAATACACAATTCCGCCAGCCGTCCCGGGGATCTTGCCGCCCGTTTCGGGGGAGAGGAGTTTTCCCTGATTCTGCCTGAGACCGATACCACCGGTGCCGTCCAGATTACGGACCGCATCCGTGACCACATCCGGGCACTCCGGATTCCCCATAAAGATTCCGATGTGGCCGGTGTTGTTACGATATCCGCCGGTATTGTCTCTGTCGCAGATTTTGATTCCGTCTCACCGGAGGAACTGGTCCGCCGGGCAGATCAGGCATTGTATCGGGCCAAAGAGACGGGCCGGGACCGTGCTGAGGTCTTCACGGACGCGTAACCCTTTCTTCCCATCATTTCCGATTTCCCACAGAATCTTTTTCGAATTCAAATAATATGCATCGAAATAAATATGAACGTTCGTTCGTGTTTTTCTCTTGATTTCCTTTTTTTCAAGGGGTATGGTGGCTCCATGAGAATCCTGGTATGCATCAAACCCGATATGGAAGGCCGTGAACTCGGCACCTTTGAAGCCCTTGCCCTGGAGGCCGGACTGCAGCTCAGGGAATCCTTTCAGACAGATTATGGGCCGGACTGCGGATTAGATGTGATTTGTGCAGGACCGGCCTCTTGGTCGGATAGTATTTACAGAGCCCTTGGCATGGGTGCGGACAGCGGTGTTCATATTGTCACTGAGGATGCGGAAGCCGGATTGGTGCAGCCCTCTGTGGCGGCCGGCCTGATGGCTGCCTGGGCCGGACTCCCTGAAACAACCGCCTACGATATTATTCTCTCCGGGGTGATTTCCCAGGATCTGATGGCTGGCCAGGCAGGCCCCATGCTTGCCGAACATCTGAGTATCCCATGCGCCACAGCCATCACCCGGCTCCGGCCGGAGGAAAAAGGTCTGTGCGGCATCCGGGAGTGGGAAGGGGGCTACCGGGAATTACTTGAGTTGCCGCTGCCGGTTCTGGTCTCCGTACAAAGCGGGTATTACACCGCCAGGTATCCGGCCCTTTCCCATATGCTGGCTGCGAAGTCCAAGCCCCTGGTTCAGATATCCCAAGATGCGCTTCTAACCCGGTCCGGACAACCGGTGCCCGGTGAGACCAACTGCCTTAGGTTTTCGAAACCCCGCACACCGGATCGCACCCGGGAGGGCAGGATGGTGACCGGCAGCCTTGATGATAAAGTCCGCGCCTTTGACACCTTTATCCGGGAAAAGGGGCTGGTATGAAACATATTCTGGTGGTGGCGGACATGTGGGAGGGTCAGGTCCGGCCTGTGACCCGTGAGTTGGTTTCCGCCGCCTTTTACATTCGTGATACGGTTGGCACATCTGATGGGAAACCGGTCATTCGGCTGCTGGTTCCCTCTGAAGCACCCGCAACCCCGGCGGAAGACCTTGCCGGACAAACCGGGCTTGATACCCTTGCCTGCCAATGGTCTTGTCCAGTGACACCAGAAACACTGATCGCAGGGCTTGCCGACATTCTGGCAGAGGCCCCGACGAGTCTGGTGCTCATGGCCCACACCACCCTTGGGCGGGAAACCGCTCCCCGCTTGGCTGTCCGTTTGGGCTGGGATGCGGTCTCCGGAGTCACCGGTATCTGCGGATATGACACCGGTCTCATCTTTGACCGGCCGGTGATGGACAATACAAAGATCCAGTCTGT
>JAKSBB010000289.1 GCA_022361315.1 Desulfobacterales bacterium | reverse complement strand
GGGTGGCATCCGGCCACGTGGGCAGTTTTGCCGACCCCCTGATGGACTGCAAAAAGTGTAAATCCCGTGAGCGGGCGGACAAACTGGTGGAAGCCTGGCAGTTTGACAATGATTCCAAAGAAGCCCCGGACAACTGGGCCGGTGAAAAAACCCCGCCCCAGGACATGCTGGATTTTATCAACGGCAATAACATTACCTGTCCCCAGTGCGGCGCTCTGGACTGGACCCTGCCCAAAGCCTTCAACCTGATGTTCAAGACCCAGCAAGGGGTTGTGGAAGGCGAAGGCAAAGACATCTACCTGAGACCGGAAACCGCCCAGGGTATCTTTGTGAATTTTAAAAACGTCCAGACCACCTCCCGGAAGAAGGTGCCCTTTGGTATTGCCCAGATCGGCAAGGCCTTCAGAAACGAGATCACCCCGGGTAACTTTGTGTTCAGAACCCGTGAGTTCGAGCAGATGGAGATCGAATTCTTCTGCAAGCCGGGCACAGATGAAGAATGGCATGACTTCTGGAAAAACTTTGTAAAAGACTGGTACATCGGACTGGGTGTAAATCCGGAAAAACTGCGTCTGCGCGACCATGATCCCGATGAACTCTCCCATTACTCCAACGGCACCGCCGATGTGGAGTACGAGTATCCGTTCGGATGGGGCGAGCTGTCCGGTATCGCCTCCAGAACCGACTATGACCTGAAGCAGCACATGGAGCATTCTTCAAAGGATCTCCAGTACTTTGACGAAGCCAACGGCGAAAAGTATATCCCCTTTGTCATTGAGCCTTCACTGGGGGTTCAGCGCTCCGCCCTGGTTTTCCTCTGTGATGCCTATGAAGAAGAGGAAATCAAGGAAGGCGACACCCGCGTGGTACTCCGTCTCCATCCCCAGCTGGCACCGGTGAAAATCGCTGTGCTGCCCCTGTCCAAGAAGCTGAGTGAAGGGGCGGAAGAAGTCTTCCATACCCTGGTCCGGGAACTGGGCCTGAACATTGATTTTGATGTCCAGGGCAGCATCGGTAAACGGTACCGCCGCCATGACGAGGCCGGTACGCCTTTCTGTGTCACCTTTGACTTTGACTCCCTGGAAGACGGTTCCGTAACCATCCGCGAGCGGGATACCATGGAGCAGAAAAGAATGAAGATTGATGAACTGGGCGCTTACTTCAGAGAAGAGTTCAGATACTAAATCTATCGTTTAGGTAGTTTCATTCAGGCCGGACCGGAATCATTCCGATCCGGCCTGATTTATTTCCGGCCTTAGTAAATATTATGGTGCGGAAAGACTGCAGGGCATCCCGGCCACACACTTGGCACACACCTCGACATCGTCCCGCATCCCGGGCTGTTTGGCAAACCGTTTCATCACCACCTGCAGACGATCGTTGCAGCGGTGGCGATCTATGCCTTCGGGGGTCACCGCTCCCACAGGACAGCTTTGCATGCACTGGTCACAGTCTTTCCCTGCCTTATGCAGGCAGAGTTCCGGTGCCGTCACCAGGGGATGGTCACCCATGGGGGCGGCAGTGACCAGGCTTCCCAGTCTTCCGGCGCATCCCGCAGGTGTAATCATCTGGGCATTCAGGCCGAACCGGCCTAAACCGCTGATATGGGCCAGATGTTTATGGGACCATCGGGCAGTGAGCGTGGCACAGTCGAAGTTGTAGGTGGCAGGTGTCAGCTCGGAGACATACCCTTCTTCACTGAAACACTCACGAATATATTCACTGATGTCCCCGATGAGATCGTTGGTCCATTTCAGTGATTTCCCCCAGTCGCTGCTGGGGAACTTCCCCGGGATGTTGCCGTTTGCCATCTCCGGGGTGAATGGCATGAAAAATACGATAACCGTCCGGGCCACCGGGAGCAGATCCCGGGGCAGCATATGCCCGGGGGATGCGATTTGGGGCAGAATAGAAAACCGTTGGTCTGCGTTGGCGGTGACCAGAAGCGGGTCCCGCCACCATGACGACAGTTCTTTTTCTTTGATCCGTTTCCGGGCGAATGCAGTGACCTTTTCTCTGAGGGCCAATATATCCATAAGCAACATCTCCTCCTTTTGTTTCCAGTATTATTCCCCGGGATTTGATATTTTACAAACAAATCGTTATTATGGTTGGCATAAATCATATTTATGGATGGTGGACCAATGGAATTAACCCCCGATATACTCAAAACTTTTGCGGCCGCCGCCCGTACCCGAAATTTCACCCGGGCCGGGGAAGAGGTAAACAAGACCCAGTCTGCCGTCAGTATCCAGGTGCGGAAACTGGAGGAACATCTGGGCTGCACCCTGTTCAGACGGGTGCCCCGGGGCGTGGAATTGACAGGGGCGGGCACCGCTTTGCTGCGGTATGCCGACCGGCTGCTTCAGCTTCACAACGAGGCCCTGGCAACCCTTATGACCCCGTCCATGGCCGGTGTCATAAAACTCGGGGCGGCCGAGGACTACGCAGCCCTCCACCTGCCCGGTATCCTGAAACGGTTTGCCCAGAGTCATCCCCTGGTCCAGGTGGATCTTTACTGCGATTTGTCCAATGACCTTCTGGATATGTTGAACCGGGGGAGGATTGATATCTGTCTTCGGAATACGGCGTCCATTGACCCGGGGGGCCGCCTGCTGGGAACCGAGCCCCTGGTGTGGGCCGCCCCTGCGGATGCCGAGCCTGAAAGAAGATCACCGCTGCCCCTGGCCCTTTTTCATCACGGGTGTATCTACCGTAACTGGACGATCCAGGCACTGGAAAACCATGGAATTGCCTATAGAATCGCCTGTTCAAGCCCAAGCATATCCGGAGTGCTGGCGGCGGTCAGGGCGGGGTTGGCTGTTGCCCCCGTGGGCGCCTCAACTCCCCTGGACGGGTTGCGTGTACTGCCGGAAGGAACCCTGCCCTCCCTTCCCCAGGCCATGGTGTCTCTCCATGTGGCAGACCGGCCAGGCATACCCGCCGTCCGCCATCTGGCAGGATTTATTGAAGAGGCATTTTTCTCCGTACCCCGGTGGTCAAAATCCTGTGCATAAATGGTTGCGGTCTGATATAGGGAAGTAAAAGAAAGGAGACGTCAATGATCATTGAGTGCGACAATAACCGGCAGGTGG
>JAKSBB010001242.1 GCA_022361315.1 Desulfobacterales bacterium | reverse complement strand
TGACAATGTTGAAATACCCTTCGGCAGCACTGATGTTTTTCAATTTGGCCTGAATCATCCCCACACCGGAATAGGCAAAGGGAACAAATCTGGACTGAGGATATGACACCAACGCATCCTGAAACATCTGCTCCGCCTTCAGGAGGCTTGCGAAATCATCCTCACCCACACTCATGTAGTAGACATACGCCTTGAGATAGTAGACCTGTTCCAGGCAGGAAAAATTCTCCTGAAACATGTATTGCTCAAGAAGGTTATAGGCCTCGGTATATAATTCCTTTCGAATAAGCAGGAGTGCATTTTCCACCGGTTTTGCCTCGCATCCCATCAGGGGGTCCTCCCCCCTGTGAATATCACTGATGTCACCGCGGAATTCACTTTTCATCCGCTTGGGAGCCACATATACGGGCGGTGCCTTTGGCGAATCTGCCTGGGACGGTACCGGGTCGGGCCGGGGCTTCTTGCGCTTTTGCGGCAGGGAAGCGACATAAGGATCGGCTGAAGCCGGTGGTTCAGCCACGGGCGCCTTCACCTTGGCTGCAGGACTCTGGACAGCCGCCGGTTCAGGTATCCGGGGTTTCATTTTCGGTTCCGGCGCCATCTCAGGCGCCGGGCGGGCTGGTACAGCCGCAACCACCGGGGGCTGCTTCACCTCAGGTACAGGAGGGGCGGCACGGTTCACCACAGGCGGCCGGACAGGTGCGGTCATGGCTTTACGATTATTGTCCAGCCCAACCGTCAGACGGGTATTTGACTTGTTAAAACCGGAGGTCAGTTTCCCATAAGACCTTTTACCTGCAACCACCACAGCAACCACATCACCGTCCAGGGATTCCACACTTACGGAATCAATGGCCGGATGCTTTGCACCGATAACCTTATATCCCTTTGCCAGCCGGACATTTTTTATGGCCACCAACACCTCACGATCACTGATCCGGATCACCTTTATGGGTGATTTTCCCGTCACATCAAAGGACACAGACAATGGCGCGTCCGTTATCCGGATACTTTTAATCTCGTTGAGCCTGGCCATGGCATTACCGGCAAGAATGAGCTGGGCGACAATTATCAGGAATAGTACCCGATATAATGGTGGGATGGCAGTTGCTTGTGTATTCATAACCTAATTCTTTGCCCTATGGGTTAATAGTTGGCAAACTAATAAAGCAAATAATATGCCATTTCCTTTAAGAGGTATCATATCAGATCATGACAGCAATTAAAAGCCTGTAAAAAAGGGGAATTAAGTTCGTATTTAGTAAGGTACAGGTGTAGGAAGGATGTCGGGGACGTCAAAAAATTGGCATATCAGGTTCAGATTTAATATCCATCTTCTTTATCTTTTCCACCAGGGTGGTCCGATTCATTTTCAGTATTTCCGCCGCCCTTGCTTTGACACCGCCGGCTTGGTTCATGGCATGGGATATCAGGGCTTTCTGATAGGCCTCCACAGCATCGGAAAAACCAATCTCGTTTCTGAAAACAGCTGCCACGGAAGCAGCATCCTGATTCTCTGCGGCACCGGTCATACACTGGGGCAGATCGTGAACCTCAACCGTGTTTTCTTCCACCAGAACGGAAATTCGTTCCACCAGATTTTCCAATTCCCGTATGTTTCCCGGCCATTCGTATCCCAGCAGGGACTGCAGGGCATCATCGGAAAAAATTTTGTGGTCAAACCCGGCCATCCGCTCCGCCAGGTTTGCCTGAAAGTGGGTAATCAGCGGCAGGATATCCTCGGTTCGTTCCCGCAGGGGTAGAATATGGATGGGGATAACATTGAGCCGATAGTACAGATCTTCTCTGAATTTTCCTTTTTCAATGGCAGCAGGCAGATCTTTATTGGTGGCGGAAATGACCCGGATATCCACCTCAATGGTCTGTGATCCCCCCACCCGCTCAAACCGTCTTTCCTGAAGGGCGCGCAATAGCTTTACCTGGAGATCCGCGCTCATATCTCCGATCTCGTCCAAAAAAATGGTACCCTGATCCGCAATTTCAAACCGTCCGGTTCTCTGCCGATGCGCACCTGTAAACGCGCCTTTTTCATGGCCGAACAATTCGCTTTCCAGCAACTCACTGGGAATGGCCCCGCAGTTAATGATGACCATGGGACCGTTTCTACGGACGGAATTTTTGTGAATGGCCCTTGCGATGAGTTCTTTGCCGGTACCGCTTTCTCCTGTAATCAGTACCGAGGAATCGGATTTGGAAACTTTTCGGGCAGTATCCAGAACCTTCAGCAACCCTTTGCTGACGCCTGCGATACCACTCCGATCAAATGAATTTTCTGTGACGGAAGCTGTGCCGGATCCGCCACTTAAGGCTTCAACCATAGGGGCAGTGCTCATTTCAGAATCTTTTTAAGTTTGTCGGAAATGGCTTCCGCCGTAAACGGTTTCACCACATAGTTGGAAACCCCGGCCTGAACCGCCTCAATAACGTTCTGTTTCTGGGCTTCTGCGGTGACCATAAGAAAGGGTGCTGTTTTGTACTGAGAACTGGCACGGACCTTCTTAAGGAGCTCCAGCCCCGTCATTTTGGGCATATTCCAGTCAGAGATGATCAAATCAATCTCCTGGCTTTCAAGGACCTCCCAGGCGGTTGTCCCATCATCAGCTTCCACAAGATTTTTAAAACCAAGCTGCTTCAGAATGTTCTTCAAAATGCGGCGCATGGTAGCAAAATCGTCAACGATCAGAACCTTGATGGATGTGTCCATTGCCAGTAATTCCTCCTTAATTGGATTGTAACCCTTCTCTATCTGTCAAAACATACCTCAATTGTAAATTTTCCGCCATCGGTCTCAAACGGAATGGCAATTTTCGGTCCGTCCGAATAATGGCGGATGGTATGATTTTTCCCGGTGATCACCGACGGTATGGCCGCTTTAAACACCTTTCCGACCTCGTCAAGTTCCCGCCTTGCCTGGCCGGAGATCATATTGGTCAGCTCACCCACGGCATCTGCAATGTCCTCGTTCAGGGAATCCATCGTTTCCCCGAACATATTAGATACAACCGTTAGAATACATTTTTCTTCAAAAGTAACGGCAATCGTACCGTGGGCCACACCGGTCAGCCCCAGTACGCCGGTGACATCTCCCACCGCAACATTATCTTTTTTTAGATATGGTTTGCCTGCCGTCACCGTCACAAATGCCATGGTCTCCAATACGTTTATGGTTGCGTTGATAAACGGGTTTACCAGCTTTACGTCCAAACCTACCGCCTCCTTAAAGATCAGGATTCGTCATCGCTGTTATACCGCACAATATTCCGCAAATGTCCAAAGGTATCCACATCCATGGACTCAAAGCGAATTCCCACCCCCGTATCTGTCTGCCTGACGATGCAGCCCTGAATCTCAAGCCTGAGATCCTCGACCCCGCCGCTGAGATAAATATTTGCCACACAACGGGTATCCAGAGGAAAGGTCTGCTTTGTCTGGGCAAACACCCCGTTTATACTCAAATCCTTTGAACTGGCATCCAGGATTACTTCTTTTCCGTCGGCCGTGAGTATAATTTCAATCCTGGTAGTAAATCCCACCCGGGGTTGTTTCCGCCTGTCGTCCTTACTTGGATTATCCATGGAAGATTTACTCCATTCAATATATCGTCAGAGCAGTCATGCTCGAAATCAAGTTAGCATATTTTAATTTTAGTCTCAACCCATTAAAAATCATCCGGCAGCTCTTGATCAGCAATCCTCAGAAAGGCCTCAACCGCCTTGGGATCAAACTGGGTTCCGGAGTTTTTTTGAATCGTGGCAACCACATCTTTTTTGGCCATTTTTTTCCGGTAGGCCCTGTCCGATGCCATGGCATCGTAACAATCCGCCACTGCCATAATACGGGCCAGTTTAGGAATATTTTCTCCCTTGAGACCATCCGGATATCCTTGACCGTCATAGCGTTCATGGTGGTGTCGGATGATTTCCATTTCCCTGTCCCACAGTCCCAGTTTACTTATAATGTCCGCACCGATCACCGGATGTTCCTTGATTTTTTCGTACTCCTCATCGGTGAGACGCCCGGGTTTCAGCAGAATATCATCCCGGATGCCTATTTTACCGATATCATGAAGACTGCCGGCAAAATTGATGACATCAAGCTCTTCATCGGAGCACCCCATTTCCTGGGCAATCATATGGGCATATTTAGCCACCCGGGTGGAATGTCTGCGGGTATACAAATCCCTTACCTCAAGGGCAGTAACAAAGGCATAAAGGGTTGAGAAAAGATTCTCATAAATATTTTCATACAGGGCAATGTTTTCAATGGCTGACGCGGCCTTCTGGGTGATGAAGTTCATGTAATAAATATCTTTTTCATTGAACTTCCGATCCTCATCAAAGATAAATGCAGAGGCTACGCCAAAAATCTTATCCCGGATTTTCAGGGGTACGACCATAAACGACCGCACAGGGTCTTTCAGGGACTTTCGGGCATCTTTCATGAGACAGGGGTTCTTATCCGTCTCAAGGCAATCAACGATATATGCTTTCACCGATGCTGTAACATCCCGCCCAAAGGTCTGAAGAACCTCCTCGGTATGAAACTGGGAACTGGACTTGGCCACAAGCACCAGTGAGGCATCCTGTTCTGCATAGATATGGAAAAAGACCTTGTCAGCCTTCAGGACTTCCACCCCCAGATCCACGACTTTACTGAAAATATCATAGCTGGAATCTGTGGCGGCGAAGTCCTCCATGACCCGGTTCAGCGTATTGACCTCTTCCACCCGCCGCAACAATTCGTTATTCAACTGGCGCAACCGTTCCTGCCGTTCTACTTCCTCTTTGAGGATCAGGTTCTCAACAAAAAGCTCCCGTTCCCTCAAGATCCGTTTCAGGGTCAGTTCCATCTGTTCCAGGTTGACAGGTTTGATCAGATAATCCACAACCCCGTTTTTTAGGGTTTGGATTGAATTTTCAAGGGAAGGATACCCTGTCATCACCACAACCGGCAGGGTGCTTTCGATCTGCCGGACTTTCTCAGCCAGCTCAAGTCCGTCCATTATCGGCATATTGATATCGGTAAAAATACAGCCGATTTTTTCTCTTTCTATGATCTCAAGGGCTTCGGCCCCATTGCCTGCAGTATAGACCTCATAACCTTTTCGCTGAAAGTATCCTTCGGTTACGTCCAGAATACCTTCCTCATCGTCAACAACCAGAATCTTGATAGTCTCAGTGTTCATCCACCCCAATCCGTCTGTTATTCGATCCAGTGCAATGGACTAAATGTATATGAAACCTT
>JAKSBB010001069.1 GCA_022361315.1 Desulfobacterales bacterium | reverse complement strand
CGCTGCCCGCTGATCGGGAAATTCTCGACCGCGCGCTGGGTCTGGGCTCCGTAGAGCGCTTCCTTGGGAACGCGAACGTCGTTGTTGCCGTATCTGGGGATGAAGGGTGCAGTGTCCGGACCGTTGACATAGTCCAGCGCCGCCAGATGGTAGAAATGAAGGATATGAGACTGGAGATAGTTGGCACCCAGAATCAGGTTCCGGGCAATCCGTCCGTTGTCTGTCAGTTCTACGCCAAAGGCATCGTCCAGTGCCAGGGCGGATGCGGTGGCATGGGCGGTGGGGCAAACGCCGCAGATTCTCTGTACGAACTGTACGGCATCTCTGGGGTCTCTGCCTTTCAGGATCTGTTCAAAACCGCGGTACATGCCGCCGGAAAGTTTGGCGTCTACGACAACGCCGCCTTTTACTTCTACTTCTGCTTTAAGGTGACCCTCGATCCGGGTGACCGGATCAATATGGAGCGTGACCTTTTGTTTGCTGCCGGCCGATTCGGCCTGTGGTTTACAGCCTGCCATATGTAACCTCCTTAAGGTTCAAGCTAATCTTTCGGATATTAAGCGGGTTCATAGAAAGGTGTGGTGCCGTCGGGGAAGCTCGACTCAACACAACCGATGCAGACCGCATTGTCGATACACCAGTTCAAGCCGCCATTCCATTTTCTCTTGTAGCAGTCGGCATAGGTGTCCGGACCTTTACATCCGATATCCATACGGCAGCCTTTGGGGTCAGAAAGGGTTTCTGACATTTCACCTTCTTCGTAGGCGTCCAGTTTGGGGCAGTTGTCGTGAATATTTTCTCCGTAAAACAGAACGGGGCGTCCGTCTTCATCCAGCTCGGGAATACCTTTTTCCAGCAGGTGAACGATGGAACCCACGATCCAGTCGGGATGGGGAGGACAACCCGGAATATTAACCACAGGGGTGCCAATGCTGTTGTCGCTTAAGAAATCCATCACGCTGGTGGCGCCGGTGACATTGCCTTCGGCTGCAGGGATGCCGCCGAATGCGGCACAGGTACCGACGGCCAGTACTGCACCGGCCTGGGGTGCCACTTCTTTCACCAGGTCAACCATGGTGATTTCTTTATGGTGGGCTTCGCCCACGATACAGTATTTGCCGTCTTCTGCCGTGGGGATGGCGCCTTCCACCACGAGGGAGAACCGG
>JAKSBB010000507.1 GCA_022361315.1 Desulfobacterales bacterium | reverse complement strand
GAATGAAATTCGTGATCTGGACCGGAAAAAAGCAGAAATTGAATCCCATATCCGGGAAAAAGAGGTACAGATTTCGGCCATGGTAAGAACCCTGGATGAAATGAAGGCCAATCCACTATGATACTTCTTCTTCAGCCGCTGACCATACTTGCGGCAATGCTCTCCTTTTCCATCGCGGCCTGGACTGCGAGATATCTGAAGCGGAATACGAGGGCCCGGCTCTACTTTGCCCTGGTGATATGCATATTTATTTACGCCATGGGGTATTCCCAGGAGCTGATACAGGTGTCGCTGGAAGGCATCCTCCTCTGTTTGAAGTTCGAGTATCTTGGTATTTCATTTATTCCGGGGCTACTGGTCCTTATTGCTGTTCATTCCGTATATTACAGGGAGACCGAAAAACTTCACCCGGGTATGTATATGATCCTGATTCCCGGATTCCTGGTCTTGTTTTCAAGTTGGACCTACCCTGATCTGACCATTTTCTACAGAGAGGTCTCCATCATTGAATCCGGGCAACGCATCTGGGCGGGTATCGTACCCGGCCCGATGTATTACCTGCACATTGCCCAGACCTTTACCGCCCTTCCGGTATCCATCTTTCTATATATCAGGGCGGCGGCAAAGACCTCGGACGAAATGCGGCGTTCCTTCATCTGGATGATTGCCGGCACCCTGATTCCCGGTATGACACATGCGCTGTACCTGTTGTCCGTATTTCCCACAGGTGTGGATCCGATTCCGCTTTCCATGGCATTGGTGGGCCCATTCCTTGCCTTTGGGATTTTCTCCAGAAGACTGCTCAGCGACCTGGCATCTGCCCGGTCCATCTACTATAAATTTTCCCCCCACCCTGTATTTGTATTCAATATGTCCAAGCGGCTGATAGATCTCAATCAGGCGGCGATGGCCTTTATCGGACGCGGCAGGCATGATGTGCTCAACCGGACATGGAACAATATACTGGCCACCTATAACATCACGGCCCTCCCCGGTGACGGAGAAAGCGTCAGGGAAGAGTTCAGCTGCCGCGGCAGAATTTTCGAGATGACCACCAATCGATTCAAAGGCCCCATGGGCAGTTACCGCGGAGAGCTTAAAATTTTATATGATATCACTGTGATGAAAGAGACGGTTGACCGCCTGGCCGACGCCAGTCGCAGCGCCCGGGAAGAGCTGGAAGAAAGAAGACGACTGGCCCGCCACCTGGAGGAGGCCAAAATCCAGGCAGAAAAAGCCTCACGCGCAAAAAGCACATTTCTGGCAAATATGAGCCATGAAATCCGGACCCCCTTAAACGGTATTCTCGGTATGTCCGAGTTGCTGGCCGAAACCGCCCTTGACGACAACCAGCAATTATACTCCAAAACCATTCAAACCGAAGCAGGCGCCCTTTCGGAACTGATTTCCGATATTCTGGATCTGTCCAAAATTGAGGCCGGCAAATTGGAGATGGAACGAATTTCATTTGACCTAAGCCATATGATCCGGGATTTCAGCCGGGGCATCGGTTTTCAGGCAGCCCAAAAAAAGATTGAATTCAACACATTTATCGACCCGGATATCCCCAGTCAGGTCATGGGATCCCCAAAATACCTGAGACAGATTCTGGCCAACCTCACGGGAAATGCCCTCAAGTTCACCCGCTCCGGCGGCAATATCGATCTCAAGGTATTGCCGGATACAGGCGATGACGGTTGCAGTCTGTATATCCGCTTTGAAATCCGGGATACAGGAATAGGCATCCCTGAGGATAAACAAGAGACCATATTCGAAAGTTTTACCCAGGCAGACAGCTCAACCACCCGGGAGTACGGGGGAACGGGTCTCGGTACAAGTATCAGCAAACAACTGGTTGAATTGATGGACGGCAGTATCGGAGTATCCAGCCGGGAAGGGGAAGGCAGCCGGTTCTGGTTTTCGATCCCCCTCACCCCGGACATCACATCGGACGTGCCCCGCGATCTTAGCCCGGATGCATTGGATGTATCCAAAAATCACAATGAAGATGCCCCGCCCTTCCCTGTGACACCGCCCGGGGACATCCGCATCCTCCTGGTGGAGGATTATCCCACAAACCAGAAAGTGGTCATGACCCATCTGACACGGGCGGGCTATCCGGTTGACCTGGCAGGTAACGGTAAAGAGGCGATATCTGCACTCTCCAAAGGCAATTATCAGTTGATCCTTATGGATGTGCAGATGCCTGAAATGGACGGTCTCACCGCCGCGGCCGAGATCCGGAAGATGGAATCCCCGGGTGAGAGAATTCCCATCATCGCGTTTACAGCCCATGCCACCCTGGAAGACAGGGATACCTGTATTGAAGCCGGTATGGATGATTTTCTAACAAAACCCGTTAAAAAAACCGCATTATTGGAAAAAATCACCAGGCTGACCCAGAGGGCTTCAGGATCCTGAGCGCGATTACTCCGTTAGAAGTACTTTTGCCCCCCGGATTTTTCCCTGTTTCAGCTCAACCAGCGCCTGATTTGCTTCTGTCAGCCCAAATGTCTGGACCTCCGGAATGATGGGAATTTCAGATGCAAGGTCCAGAAATCCTGTCACATCAGACCGGGCCACGTTTGCCACAGTCTTGATCTCTTTTTCCATCCAGAGATGCGCTGGATAGTCCAGATCCAACAGGGTGGATTTATCGCCCTCTTCTTTGCGGATGGCGTTGATCACCAAACGCCCCCCCGGGGAAAGGTTGTTCAACGCTTCACGAACCGGGGTCCATACCGGTGTGGTATCGATAACCGCCTGTAACAACTCGGGAGAGCGTTCCCGAATATCTCCGGCCCACACCGCTCCCAACTCCTTTGCAAAGGCCCTTTCCTTCGGATTTCTGGCAAACACAAATACATGGGAGTCCGGCAGTTTATGACGAACCATTTTGAGCACCAGGTGGGCGGATGCCCCGAAACCGGTCAGCCCAAGGCAATCTCCGTTCTCAATCCCGGTCAGGGACAGGGAACGGTAACCGATGGCCCCGGCACAGAGAAGCGGTGCGGCCTGAGCATCTGTAAACCTCCCCGGGATGGGATAGGCAAAATCCTGATGAATCGTCATATATTCCGCATACCCGCCGTTGGCATCCCGCCCGGTGGCCATGAATTTCGGACAAAGGTTATCATTGCCTTCTAAACACCACCGGCACCGGCCGCAGGCCGAATATATCCATGCCACACCGACCCTGCTGCCCAGGGGATGCCTGCCGGTATCCGGTCCCGCCTCAACCACCGTCCCCACCACCTGGTGCCCCGGAATCATGGGGAATACCGGGGGCGGTGTCCTGCCTTCAATTTCATCCAGTTCCGTGTGGCAGACCCCGCAGGCCGTCACCTTCAGCAGGATCGCCCCCCGCTTCGGTGTGGGTTTGGGGACATCCACCAGTGTCAGAGGGGTCGGGTTACGGGTCAGGTCCGTGGTGCGCTCGATGATCATGGCTTTCATTGGGATACCTATTCTATGGATTCATGTTATGGGTAAACTCCTTATACCCATTTGCCCCGGAGGTCAAACACTTGCTAAAATCCTCAACAGCCCTTTATTCATCCCTTTCATTTTGCTAAAACTATTAGGGTACGAAGCACATGCCAAACCGCGAAATTCAATTTATATCCGGAGAATCAATGAAAAAAGAATATCAGGAATTCTATGGTGAAATTCGCCGGCTTCTGCCCCGGGAGCGAATCATAACCGATCCTCTCCAGTGCGTGGCCATCGGCAGCGATGCCAGTTTCTACAGCCTGACCCCCCAGGTTATTGTGGATGTGACCAACGAAGCACAGGTCCGCCTGATTCTCCGGGAATCCCAGAAGCGCGGAATTTCAGTCACCTTCAGGGCTGCCGGTACCAGCCTGTCCGGCCAGTCTGTGACAGATTCCGTACTGGTTCGGCTGGGACGGGGATGGAACCGCTTTCACATCTATGACAATGCCCGCCGCATAAGGGTGGAACCGGGTTTGATCGGGGGAAATGTCAATCGCCGCCTGGCCGGCTTCGACCGGAAAATCGGCCCCGATCCGGCATCCATTGACTCGGCCAAAATCGGAGGCATACTGGCCAACAATGCCAGCGGCATGTGTTGCGGGGTTTCCCAGAACTCTTACCAGACCCTGGATAGTATCCGCCTGATCCTTGCCGACGGGACAATGATCGATACCGGTGATGATTTGAGTTGTGCCGCCTTCAGGAAAAGTCATGCCGGTTTATTGGAACGCCTCTCCGGACTCCGGAAGAAAATACTTGCTGATCCGGAGCTGGAGCACCGTATCCGCCACAAGTTTAAAATTAAGAATACCACAGGATACAGCCTCAACGCCCTGGTGGATTTTGATGATCCTCTGGATATCATGGCCCATCTTATGATCGGTTCCGAAGGGACCCTCGCCTTTATTTCCAGCGCCGTTCTGCGCACCGTAGATGAACATCCCCACAAAGCCACCGCCCTGATTTTCTTTTCAGATATGGCCGACGCCTGCCGGGCCGTGCCCGTACTCCGGGAGTGCCCTGTGGATGCCGCAGAAATCATGGACCGGGCCAGCCTTGCCTCGGTGGATGGAAAACCGGGAATGCCCGATTATCTCAAAGACCTGGCCCCCTCGGTCACGGCACTTCTGGTGGAAACCCGGGCCAATACTCCGGAGAAGCTGACGGAACAGGTTGAACGGATCACCGATGCACTGGCGAACTTCGATACCGTCAGGCCGGTGGACTTTTCCACCAATCCTTTTGAGTGCCAGTCCCTGTGGAATATCCGAAAAGGCCTTTTCCCCGCAGTGGGTGCTGTGCGGGAGACCGGTACCACCGTTATCATTGAAGATGTGGCCTTTCCCCTTGCCCACCTTGCCGATGCTGCCCTGGATCTCCAGGCACTTTTTGAAAAATACGGATACACCGAAGCCATTATCTTCGGCCATGCATTTGAAGGCAATCTTCACTTTGTCTTTACCCAGGATTTCTCAGCCCCGGCTGAGGTGGACCGGTACAGCCGTTTCATGGCAGAGGTGGTGGAAATGACGGTGGACCGCTACGACGGATCGCTCAAAGCAGAACACGGCACCGGCAGAAACATGGCCCCCTTTGTGGAAAAGGAGTGGGGCAAAGCTGCCTTTGATCTCATGCAGGAGATTAAAACCATTTTCGACCCGGATAATATCCTGAACCCCGGTGTCATCATCAACCCGGACCCGGATGCCCATATCCGTGATCTCAAATCCATGCCTGCCACCCATGAAATTGCGGACAAATGCATTGAATGCGGTTTCTGTGAACCGGTCTGCCCATCCAGGCATCTCACCTTCACCCCGAGACAGCGCATCGCCGGACGCAGAGAATTATCCCGGAAGATGTTGGCTGGAGGAAACAATTCGGGCCCCCTGAAAGGTCGGTCCATTAAAAGACTGGCCCAAAGCTACCAATACCCGGGACCAGACACCTGCGCCGCTGACGGCCTTTGCGGCACCCGATGCCCCGTGGCCATTGATACCGGCAAAATGGTCAAGGCCCTCCGGCAGGAGGCCAACGGCCCCCTGTCACAAAAAATTGCCGAAGCCGTATCAGATCATTTTGATTCGGTGACCCATACTGTCCGACGTGGCCTCAACGGTGCGGACCGCCTGCATGCTCTCACCGGGGCTCCTTTTATGGAGGGTGCATCCGGTGTGGCGGGTAAACTGTTGCTGAATAAACTGCCCCGGTGGAACCGGGAAATGCCGCGGGGAGGCCCGGAAGTAACACCGGAACCCGCAGATCCCAAGGCGCCGTTAAAGGTCATCTATTTTCCCAGTTGCGCCAGCCGGGCCATGGGCGGTCCCTCACAGAAAGACACGGAGCCGGATGCACTGCCCGCCAAAACCGCCTCTCTGCTGAAAAAAGCCGGCTACCAGGTGATCTATCCGGAGAATCTTGACCGCCTCTGCTGCGGCCAGGCATTTGAGAGCAAAGGATTCCCCGACATTGCCGATAAAAAAGCGGACGAGCTTCAGCAGGCCGTTCTAAAAATCTCAGAAAACGGCACCATCCCCTTCCTCTGCGATACCAGCCCCTGCCTGATGCGGATAAAAGCCTTCTTTGAGGACAGCATACCGGTGTATGAACCGGTTGAATTTGTCCTGAGATTTCTGATGGATCGCCTGGAATTTACCCCGAAACAGGCCAGGGTTGCCCTGCACCCCACCTGCAGCACCCGGAAGATGGGGTTGGAAAAGCGGCTGCTTGAACTGGCCCGTGCCTGTGCGACGGAAGTGGTGTGGCCCGAGGAGATTTACTGCTGCGGTTTTGCCGGAGACAAAGGCTTTACCGTTCCGGAACTCAATGAATCTGCCCTGGCAGACCTGGACACCCATGTGTGCACCTGCGAGGCCGGCTATTCCACAAGTAAAACCTGTGAGATCGGCCTGTCATTGCACGGGGGCATCCCGTACCGGTCCATTCTTTATTTGGTGGATGAGGTGACCCGGCCTAAAAACTGATGGGCCATAAATTACCTAATTAATCGCCGATACAATAAAAACTGCTGCCCGGAAGCGCTTTGGCCTTTTTCTTTGCCCCGGCACAGGCATCATTCACCTGAACATACCGGGAATAATCGTGGTTGGATAAATCCACGCCGGCCAGGCTGACAGCCATGATCGGAAAGGTCTGGGGATTTCCCTGCCGATCTACGGAGTGAATGCATTTGGCTGCCGTATCTTCATCAGAATAGAACTGCAAAATGCCTCCATCAAATTGTTTTGCGATTTCATCCGCCGTTTCTTTAGCCTTTTCCGAAGGCACGACGATGACAAAATCATCACCACCGATATGTCCGATAAATGCATCCGGAATCTTCACCGCTTTAATGGCTGATTTGAATACATTGGCGGTGAACATTAAGGCGTCATCCCCCAAGGCAAAGCCGTATTTATCGTTAAAAGCCTTAAAATTATCCAGATCAGAATAAATCACACAGACCTTTTCATCGTCCTGCAGGGCCTGCCTGATCCGGTTTGACACGCTGTTGTTTCCGGGAAGTCCCGTCATGGGGTTTGCATCCAGGGCCATGCTGTACAACCGCTGGAGCTCCAGCATATTTTCACGCATTTTAAGGTGGGTGGCCACCCGGGCTTTCACCACAGGGGGGCTGATGGGTTTGGTAATATAATCCACCGCACCCAGCTCAAAGCCTTTTGTTTCATCCGAGACCTCTCCCAGTGCCGTCACAAAAATCACCGGGATATCCCGGGTGGCTTCATCCGCCTTCAGTTGACGGCAGACCTCATACCCGTCCATTTCAGGCATCATGATATCCAGCAGGATCAGATCCGGCGGGGTTTTGCCTTTGGCCGTCCGAATGGCTGTTTCCCCGTCTATGGCGGCCATCACTTTATACATGGGTTTGAGTAAATCGATTAAAACGGTGAGGTTAAACCGTTCATCATCAACCACCATAATTTTCTGTTTTCCGTCGGCCATGGCATCCCCCTAATTTTTAGCTGGGTTGATAACTGGGTTTATAATTTGTCCTTCAACAGACCGGTTAAGTCGTTGAGGAGTGAAAGGGCCCGGGAATACGCAAAATTATCCACTTCGGCTTTGATCCGGGTTAATCGTTTCCTGTCATCTTCATCGGTGAGCATGGGTTGAAGATGCTCTAAAGTCTCTTCGGCATCCGGGTCCAATTCCTCCAATTGTTCACCCAGTTTTTCCAGAACCGGCGACACCGTTTCCCAATCCACAGGGATATGACCTTCGGATACAGTATCTTGCCCAACTGCTTTTTCCGGTTGACGTGAAAGGGGGGCAAGTGTCGTCATAACCGCCGATAATGATGTGCCGAAAGCATCCAGAAGCACATCCGATATTTCCCCCTGTTTAATTGCCGTCTCCAAAGCAGCCGCATTCTTTTGGAGCCCGGCGGCCCCGATGGACCCGGCAATCCCTTTTACGGTATGGGCGAGGCGCCTGGCTTCCTCCGAATCACCGTTCCCAAGGGCACCTTGGATGGCCCGGTTATCGTCGTGGTGGTCCTGATAAAAATCCTGAAGCAGTTTTTGATATAATCCCCGGTTACCGCCCACACGCCGTATGCCCTCTTCCATGTCGATACCGTCCAGGTGGTCCGGAAGAGTGGTGTCTGATTCCGGAGGAGTGATGGGTTCCGGCTCAACCCGTTCAGCTCCATTGTTACCATCGGTACGCTCCTTTTCAGGAATCCACTTCAAAAGTGTGGAAAAGAGTACCGAAGGATCAATGGGTTTGGCAACATGATCATTCATCCCGGCTTCAAGACACTTCTCCCGGTCCCCGGCCATGGCATTGGCCGTCATGGCAATAATGGGCAAATCCCGGAACCGAGGTTCCCGCCGAATGGCATGGGTGGCCTCATAGCCGTCCATTTCAGGCATTTGCAAATCCATTAACACCGCATCAAAGGTGTCGCTATTCAGACGTTCTATGGCAGCCTTTCCGTTGGTCACTATGGTGACACTCAACCCGGCCTTGGTTAATAACTCCTGGGCCACCTGCTGGTTGATTTTATTGTCCTCCGCAAGAAGGAGACGGGCCCCGCGAATTTCCTCAAGGGGTTTGATTTGCCAGGCGTCATCGGCACGCGCAGCCCCTCTGAATCCGCCATCTTCCCCCAATACGCCCATGATCGTATCCAGCAGCGTGGACGGGGTGATGGGCTTAATTAAAAAGCCCTCCAGCCCCGCATCCCTGGCGTGCTGCATGACCTCCTCACGCCCGTATGCGGTGACCATGATGATGGTTGGCATCTGCCGGGGATCCATCAGTTCCCGGATACGCAGGGAGGTTTCAATGCCGTCCATCTCCGCCATTTTCCAGTCCATCAGAACCAGTTTGAAGGGATCATCTTCAGACTGGGTTTCAAGCAGTTCCAGTGCTGCCCGTCCGGATTCCACACAGGTGGCCCGAAATGAAAACGATGACAATGTCACCGCCAGGATCTCACGGGAACTGGCAGAGTCGTCCACCACCAGAACGTTGAGATTATCCAGTTCCACCGGGGTCTTTTTTCTGGCTTCAGTTTCAAGATCCGGGGCGCGGCCGAACACGGCAGTGAAGATAAACCGGCTGCCGGCACCGGGCACACTTTCCACCCATATTTCCCCGTTCATCAACTCGGTGAGTTCCTTGCTGATGGCCAGGCCAAGTCCGGTTCCCCCGTACTTTCGGGTGGTAGACGTGTCCGCCTGTGAGAAGGACCGGAACATCCGGCTGCATTGCTCCGTGCTCATGCCGATTCCCGTATCACGCACCTCGAACCGGATCGTCACCTTATCATCGTCAATCGTCACCACCTCCGTGTGAACGACAATCTCCCCCGTGTCGGTAAATTTCACCGCATTTCCGGCAAGATTCAGGAGGATCTGCCCCAGTCTTAAGGGATCTCCCACCAATCCTCCCGGTACATCGGGATGGGTATCGAACAGCAACTCCAATCCTTTTTCCTGGGCTTTGATCGCAATAAGATTACCCAGGTTGTTCAAAACCTCTTCCAACCGGAAAGGCACCGCCTCCAGTGTCATTTTACCGGCCTCGATTTTGGAAAAATCGAGAATGTCGTTGATGATACCCAGGAGGGACTGGGCCGAGGTGTACACTTTTTCTATGTAGTCACGCTGTCTGGGGTCCATGTCGGTGCTGAGACAAAGGTGCGACATTCCGATGATAGCGTTCATGGGGGTTCGTATTTCGTGACTCATGTTGGCCAGGAATTCGCTCTTTGCCTCGGTAGCCGCTTCAGCCGTATTTTTTGCCTGGATAATCTCCTGCTCCAGACGCTTGCGCTCGGTGATATCCATGACCGTACCCACCATCCGCGTGGCGGTTCCGGTCTCATCTCTTTCAACAATTTCTCCTTTTGACAATACCCAGATGGCATCCCCGTTTTTTGCAACGGATCGGTATTCAATCTCGTAATTGGGTTCTTTTCCGGATTTAAAATCCTCGCCGAATGCCACCACACGTTCCCTGTCATCCGGATGGACCACGTTCATCCAGGTATCCTGCCTCTGGTCAATTTCCTCCAACTCATACCCCAGCATCTGGGCCCATCGCCGGTTGAATATCGTGGAGCTGTTTTTGAAATCCACATCCCAGGACCCCAGATCGCCGCCCTTGAGCGCCAGTTTCATCCGTTCTTCACTCTGCTTCAGCTTTTCTTCAGCCTTCCGATACTCCGTGATATCGTCTTTTATGGCCACAAAATGGGTGATGGTTTCATTGGCATCAAAAATGGGGGCAATGGCGGTTCTTTCCCAGAATTCCCGTCCGTCTTTTGTTTTATTTATCAGCTCACCGGTCCATATGTTCCCTGAAAGAATGGTTTGCCAAAGTTCTTCGTAGAATGCCTTGGAATGGCGCCCGGACTGAATGATATTCGGTGAGTTCCCGATGGCTTCCCGGGCCGTGAAACCGGTTGTGCGGATGAAGCTTGGATTTACATATTCAATTGTCCCCTCCCGGTTGGTGATCATCACCGAATCCGGACTTTGGGTCACGGCTTCGGAAAGCTTGCGCAGTTCGTGTTCACTCCGTTTGCGCTCGGTGATGTCAATCAGAATCCCCACAAGACCACCCGGGGTACCGTCCGTCAACTGGAAGGTGCTGCGCCAGTACATCATATCGTGTACCGTGTCGTCGAAATCCGTTACCCTGACATCTTCACGGGTGAAGCCGCCTTGTGCGATGAGCGCACCATGCTCACCCTGAAATGATTCCCGGATCACCATGGGCAGATGCCCCAGATCCAGCATCTTTTTTCCTAAGGATTCATCCCGCGAAGTACCGAAAAACTGCTCATAGGTCCTGTTACAGGCCGTAAAAACCGCATTCGGATCATTGACAAAGATAGGTATGGGAATGGCATCCAACAACGCCGACTGGTAATCCAGTTGGGCACTGATTTTAAGCTCACTGACCCGAAGGCGGTCGTTCACAATGGCATTTCGCACGCGGCCCCATACAAAAATGACAATTAACCCCAGCAAAAGGCCGGCTGATATAAAGATGGCGATCCATGTCTGTCGCCGTATGCTGTTGATGGAATGGT
>JAKSBB010000909.1 GCA_022361315.1 Desulfobacterales bacterium | reverse complement strand
AGGTGGCATTTATAAAGATCTGCCCCCTTGTGATAGGTCATGGTGACACTGCAGTCCGGACACTGGAGAGTTTTTCCGCAGGATTGACAGGCCGGAAAGTTGGCAAATCCCCGTCGGTTGAGAAAGATCAGGGTCTGGTTTCCCTTCTCCAGACAGGCCCGGATTTCCCGGCCCAGTTCGGGGGTGATGATCCGGTCGGTTCCCCAAGTATCCTTGTACTTTTTCATATCCACCAGGGTGATTTCCGGCAAGGGATTATTGTTCACCCGTTTTGTCAGCTCCAACTGCTCAAACCGGCCGGCCACAACATTGTGATATGACTGGACCGAAGGGGTGGCGGACCCCAGCACCACAGGGCAGCCGTGCATTTTCCCGCGGACAACCGCAAGGTCCCTGGCATTGTACCGCAACCCGGATTCCTGCTTGTAGGAACTGTCGTGCTCCTCATCCACGATGATGATCCCGATCTTCTTGATGGGTGCAAATATGGCAGACCGGGCACCGATGACAATATTCACCTTCTCCAGAGCGATCCTGCGCCATTGATCCAGCCGCTCCCCGTTTGAAAGCATGGAATGGATCACGGCAATTTTCTCACCGAACCTGGCCCGGAACCGGCGTTCCGTCTGGGAAATCAGGGCAATTTCCGGCACCAGGACAACGGCCCCCAGCCCCTTTTCCACCGCATCCGCCACCAGCCGCATATAGACTTCCGTCTTGCCTGAGCCGGTGACACCGGTGAGTAGATACGGGGTAAACCCATTTTCCCTTTCCCGCTGCACCCGGTCCACCAGCAGGGCCTGCTCCTCCGTCAGTTCCGGCGGGGTGTCCGGCTCCACCGGGTCACCCAGCGGATCTCGGAACACCTGGCGCTGCACCACCGACAGATAGCCGGCATCTTCCAGCGGTTTAATCAACCGGGAGGCACTGGGCACATGGGCCTTCAGACCGGACAGGGACATCTCCCCGGCGTCCCGGACCAATGACAGGATTTGCCGCCGCTTTTGGGACATCCGGATATTCTGCACCGGCAACTCCCCGGAGAGTGAAATAAACTTTTCCAATTTGATACTGGTGGTTTCCCGCTTCAGCACGGCAGAGACAGATATATAATCTTCCCGCTCCAGCTTTCTCACCAATGCAGCAGTTTCTGCCCCCTTGCGAAGCGTGGACTTCAGGGTGCACCCCTCTTTTTTATCCAATTGCTCAAGCAAGGTCAGCGCATCAGATTCCAGAGCCGCCTCATTCACCGCCTTACGGCCTTTCTCCGTCACAAAGACACAGGAAACATCCTGGCGTTCCAGCCCGGAGGGCAAAGCGGTCTTAATGGTCTCTCCCAGGGGATGGATATAGTATTCGGCCACCCAGCGGAAAAAGGGAATATCAGATTCCGGGAACAGGGGATGGTCGTCCAGCAAATCCTGAATATCTTTTGCCTTATAGGGTCCGGCATCGTCCTGCTCCCCGAGAATATAACCCGTCACCCGACGACGGCCGAAAGGCACCAGCACCCGCATGCCGGGGGCAGCCTGATCCCGGAACTTTTCCGGAATCCGGTACACAAAGGTCTGATTCATCGGCAGGGTGACACCGACATCTATGTATTCGGTTTTTATCATGACGGCCATTTTGCAAGATTCCGGGAGCAATTTCAATATCAGCCGGGATCAATTTCAATATCAGACTGTCACCGGCCATTCGTCCCATGGCATAGAAATCCAAAATTCTTGACTAAATCAACGATTTCTTATATTCTTAGCCGATTTATGCCCATACAATTTAGACCCAATAAGGAGGCACCATGGCTGTATATGTAGAGGACCATCCTCT
>JAKSBB010000752.1 GCA_022361315.1 Desulfobacterales bacterium | reverse complement strand
TTGTCAATGATCTGCTGGATTTGTCCAGGATTGAGGCCGGTCGGATTGAATTTGAGTTTGTATCCCTTGATCTCTCCGAGGTGCTGGACCAGGTGCAGTCCAGGATGAGCAGTCTTGTGGCACAAAAAGAATTGGAATTCAGCGTTGTCCCCCCTGAAACCGGGGTGACGATCCGGGCGGATCGAAAATATCTGGACCAGGTGTTGTTTAACCTTGTGGGAAACGCCATCAAGTTTACCGAAGCGGGGGGCGTTATTGTTCACGGGGCGATTCACAACGGGAGGCAGGCCGTAGTGAGTGTCACGGATACGGGGTGCGGTATTGATTCCGAAGACCTGCCGAGAATTTTCGACCGGTTCGAGATGATTGGCAGCCGGCGGAGATCCCAGGAAGGAACAGGGCTGGGGCTGGCGATCTCCAAAAAACTGGTGGAAATGATGGGGGGGAGTATCTGGGTGGAAAGCACCCCGGGTAATGGCAGCACCTTTCACTTTACTTTGCCCCTGACCCAAGACTTTAAGGAGGATAATGATGCCGAGAGTAATGATCGTTGATGATAATCACCAGAACCGGCTGGTGGCCTCCGGTTTTCTTGAGGATGACTATGAGCTGATGGTGGTGTCCTCCGGTGAAGAGTGCCTGGCAGGTATTCAGGGCTTTGAACCGGATGTGATTCTTCTGGACTGGATGATGCCGGGACTGGACGGGCTTGAGGTGCTCAAACGGATTCGGGGGCAGTTGATCTACAGAAATCTCCGGGTGATTATGCTCACGGCCAAGGCGCAACCCGGTGATATTACCCGGGCGTGGCGGACCGGCGCCAACGATTATGTTACCAAACCCTTTGAAATGGACGAACTCATGGATGCTGTGGCCCGGCAAACGGCGGAAAAACAGCGATTGGACGGGATGGACGAAAAAAGGCGGGAACTGCAGGAGGGGGTCCGTCAGGCCCAGAAAATGGAGGCGCTGGGGTCTCTGGCAGGAGGTATCGCCCACGACTTCAACAATATTCTTTTTCCCATTCAGGCCTTTGCTGAACTGTTGATGGGGCATTCGGACCCCGAGGTGACGGAGCAGGCCACTGAAATCAAACAGGCGGCCCAGAGAGCCGGTAAGCTGGTGGCTCAGATTCTCTCCTTCAGCAGGCAAAGCCGGGATTCGGAAAAAGAACCGGTTGCCATGAAGATAATAGTTAAAGAGGTGCTGAAGCTGATTCGGGCCTCTCTCCCCGCAGATATACGGATACGGTCTTCAATCAAGGCGGAATGCGGGATGGTAATGGCCGACCCCACATCCATCCACCAGGTGGTCATGAATCTGTGTACCAATGCAAAGCATGCCATGGAAGAGGCCGGCGGCACCCTGACCGTCCGGTTGTCCGATATAACAAATGCTGAGGGCTGCAGCTGTCTGGAGCTTGTGGTGGCGGATACGGGGTGTGGTATCCCCGAGGAACTACACAACGACGTCTTCAAACCGTACTTCACCACGAAACCCCCTGGAAAGGGAACCGGGATGGGCCTGTCCACGGTGAAGGAAATCGTGACCGATATCGGCGGAACCCTTGAGATGGAGAGCCGCAGTGGAGAAGGAACTTCCTTTAGAATGGTGTTCCCCGCCATGGATGAGGAGTGTGTGCTTCCGGATGAGGATCCCATGGACGTGGCCGGGGGGGATGAACGGATTCTTGTGGTTGATGATGAACCGGTTATTGTGGACATTCTTGAGAAGATTCTCACCGGTCTGGGGTACCGGGTGAAGGCGTTTACAGACTCGGCTCTGGTACCCGAAGCCGTGTCGGATGAAACGGACCTTCTCATCACGGATATGACCATGCCCGGGATGACCGGGGTGGCGCTGGCAGAATCAATCTGGAAGATCCGTCCGCAACTGCCGGTGATTTTGATGACCGGTTTTTCAGAGGCCATAGACCCGGCCCTTGCAAAGGAAAAAGGAATCCGGGAACTGTTGTTTAAACCGGTGGGGCGGGCTGATATTTCGGCCGCAATCAGAGGAACCCTGGACAATGCAGAATTAAATTAGAAAAGGAGAATTGTCATGCAGAATAAACCGTTACCCGTTCTGGCAGTGGAAGACGATGATACCGTACTGAAGATTTACCGCAGTGTTCTGGGAAAGTCCTACGATCTAATTGTTGCCCAGAGTGCGGCCAAAGGTCTGTATCTGTTCAGGGAACACAGTGAAATTCCCGTGGTTATCACGGCTATTGCCATGGAGTCCCCGGATGCGGGGATTGATTTGATCAACCAGGTGGAGGCCCTGAATCCGGCTACCCAGTTTATTATTATTTCAGGGCTTCACGGAAGGAATTCCGTGGCCCTGCAGACGGCCAGGGGGAAGGTGGCCAGCCTTCCCAAACCGGTGGAGATCATGTACCTGAAAATGGCCCTGGAAGCTGCCTATGCCCGGTATTTTGACTACCGGCTGCTTTATGGAATGCTGGATCTGATTACGGCCCATCCCAACCGGGAGCGGCTGATGTCTGTATAGTCTGAATCGCCGGACAGGTGCCTGTACGGATAATCGCTTAAGAAAAGGAAGAGTTGAGATGAGTCTGATGAAGAAGATTCTGCTGGTGGGGATAGCGACCATGCTGACCCTTTGTGCCGTCCTGTTCGTACTTTACGGGATTGACGATCACGAGAAGTTCATGACGTCCTATGTGGATAAGGCGGAGACGGTTTGTCTGCTTACGGAATCCGTCCGGGCGGAGATGGAGAAAAAATGGCGTGAGGGTATCATGAGCCCCGAACTGATGCGGAATTTTGCGGAAAAGGGGCAGAAAGACCGGGTGCTTTCCATGGTGCCGGTGGTGTCCGCATGGCAGGCCGCCTATGAGCAGGCGGATCATCTAGACTACCAATTCAAAGTGCCCAAGTTCGAGCCGAGAAATCCGGCCAATGAGCCGGACGCGGTGGAAGCGGAGGTGCTGACCGCCATGAAAAAATCAAACGCCACCGATTATGTCTACGTGGATAAAGCTGCCAATACGGTCCGGGTTTTCCGGGCGGTCCGGCTGACCGAACCCTGCCTGCTCTGCCACGGAGATCCGGCCACAAGCCGGGAACTTTGGGGCAATGACCAGGGCACTGACCCGACGGGGAGCCGCATGGAAGGTTGGCAGGTGGGGGAGATCCACGGGGCCTTTGAAGTGATCCAGTCCCTGGAGGCTGCAGACGTTCACCTCCGGATGGGGCTGCTGAAAGCAGGGGGCGTGGCCGCAGTGGGTATTCTGGCGGCAATGGCTGTGTTTTTTGTGGTGGTGCGCCGGGGGATTACCACCCCCATCGGGAATATTATCAATAACCTGAACGACGGTGCGGAACAGGTGTCTGAAGCCGCCAGTCAGGTGTCGGATTCCTCCCAGACATTGGCGGAAGGCGCTTCGGATCAGGCCGCTTCCATTGAAGAGACATCTTCCTCCATGGAGGAAATGGCGTCCATGACCCGTCAGAATGCCGAGAATGCCCGCCATGCTGATGAACTGATGAAAGAAGCCGGACGAGTGGTGGGAGAGGCCAATGGTTCCATGGAAAATCTGACCCGGTCCATGGAAGGGATTTCCCAGGCCAGTGAGGAAACCGCGAAAATCATCAAAACCATTGATGAAATTGCATTCCAGACAAATCTTCTGGCCCTGAACGCAGCGGTTGAAGCTGCCAGGGCGGGGGAGGCCGGTGCCGGATTCGCCGTGGTGGCGGATGAGGTCAGAAGTCTGGCCATGCGGTCGGCCGAAGCCGCCAGGAATACTGCCGAACTGATAGAGGGGACAATGAGCCGGGTGGCCAAAGGTGCAGACATCGTATCCGACACCCATCAGTCCTTTATTAATGTCTCGGAAAGTTCCAATAAGGTGGCCGCATTGGTGTACGAAATTTCCCAGGCTTCAGGGGAGCAGTCCGAGGGGATTTCCAAGGTCAATAATTCCGTTTCCCAGATGGACACTGTCGTCCAGCAGAACGCAGCCAACGCGGAAGAATCCGCGTCTTCGGCCGAGGAACTCAATGCCCAGGCCGAAACCATGAAAGGATTGATGAAGGATTTGGTGGCCCTGATTAACGGGGAACGACGTACCCCCCAAACAATAACCGGGTCAACAACCGGATCAACGGCTTTAGGGACAACGGGTGGGAAAAAACGCTTTCGCAGGCTTCTCCCTTCGCCGTCCGATCCGAAGATCCTGCCCGGTGACCATGACTTTTAACTCTTATTTGCCGGAACCTGGTCACATTGATGGGCGGGGTAATGTCGGTGGAAAGTGAGCCCGGCAAAGGGAGTATTTTCAGTTTTACCCTGCCGGTGGGTTAACTGAGAATATCTGGATTGGGACCGGAGTTAAACAGGTATTCCAGCCCGTTTCGTTACCCCGGTGAAGTGCGGGAAGACCTCGGATTAAACAGATATTCCAGGCCGTTTCGCTTGATTTCGTAAACGGCCTTCAAATCCTCCCCCAGCTGCCCTTTGGGAAACCCTTTTTGGGAGAACCACACCAGGTAGGGTTCGGGCAGGTCCACCAGGCGCTGTCCCTTGTACTTGCCGTAGGGCATGCGAAGGACACCGAGCCTCAGGAAGGCGGCAGGGTCAGGGGAAATCTGGGCGCACATGGTTTAAAGATCCCGATTACAAATTCCGGAGGGCCGGATCGGTGGACCGCAGGATTGTGGTGGTCTCGGATGCCGGATCAAAAACAATGACGGCCTTTCCCGCCGTGATCTGGCCCAGCACCTGTTGGATTTTTGTCTCCAGGGGGACTTCGGTTTCACCATAGTCCGTACCGTCCCGGGTGACGAATTCCTCGATGACGCCCAAAAGGGCCTCACGGCTGAGCTGGTCGTGGGGGATAATGACTGCCTCGGATTTCAGGGTGGTTCTGCCTCTTAGTTGGGGGTGCTGTTCATCCGGTCTTTGAGTTTTCCGGCGCATTTGAAGGTGACCACCCGTCTTTTGTCCAAAATCATCGATTCTCCGGTGGCAGGGTTTCTGCCTTTTCTGGGGGCCTTTTCAATTACCTGGAATTTTCCGAAACCCGATATCATGATGTCCTCCCCTGAGGCCAGGGTGGATTTTACGATTTCGATGAGGGTTTCGATGGTATCTTTGGCCTCTGCCGGTTTTTGTTCTAATGCGTCTGAAATTTTATCGATGAGTGTGGTCTTGGTACAGGTCAAAACGTAAGCCTTTTTAAGTTAAGGTTTTGTTGTGAATCGCTGGAGTTATGATAGAGAGTTTTTCCAAAGAGTCAAGGCAAATGGATAAATACCTGATAATTATTTGATCTTCTAAACTTTGTATGCTACTGAACCCCAATAATACGGACAGATTCTGATGATACTTGAAGCGAATACACAAGACACCCCGGACTCCGATTTTGTCTTAAAGGATTGGATCGCCTGCCACGAATGCGATCTTGTTCACACCCGGATCCGGGTGCCTTCCGGACAAAAAGCCAAATGCTGCCGCTGCGGAGCAACCCTTTACGGGCCGCTGAACAACAGTATGGACAAGGCCCTGGCCCTGAATCTGACGGCCCTGGTACTCCTGGTGCTGTCCAATACCTTTCCCTTTCTTACCCTGAAGTTTCAGGGGGCCATGGTGGAAAACCACTTTATTTCAGGGCTCATCCGGCTGTACCAGATGGGAATGGGGGAGATCTCCATGCTGGTGCTGCTCACCAGCCTGATTTTTCCCCTGGTCAATATTCTGGGCATGATTTACGTGCTGCTGCCCCTGAAACTGGGATTTCAGCCCTGGTTTATGGCCCGGGTGTTCGGTCTGGCAGATGCCCTCCGGTCCTGGAGCCTGATTTCGGTATTCATGCTGGGGGTGCTGGTGTCCATGGTCAAACTGCTGGAACTGGCGGATATTATTCCCGGTATTTCCATGGCAGCCTTTATCGCCCTGATGGTTGTGCTGGCCGCAGCCCACGCCAGCCTGGACCCTGAGGAGGTGTGGGCGCGGATGGAACCGGAACGAAATGAAACGGTGGACTTGCCCGGCGTACCCGGACATTTTATCCGTACGGGGGCAGAGGGCCCCACCGCAGCCCAACTGGGGCTGATCTCCTGCCACACCTGCGGAAAACTGCTGCCGGATACCGGGGATCACGGCCAGGCATGTGACCGGTGCCAAAGACCGGTGCACTCCAGAAAGGGGGCCAGCCTCCAGCAGACCTGGGCGCTGCTGGTTTCGGCCGTTATCCTGTTTATACCTGCCAACC
>JAKSBB010000807.1 GCA_022361315.1 Desulfobacterales bacterium | reverse complement strand
TTTCCGAAAAATATGCTCTTTCCCCTGGTGGCAAAGAAAAAAGGGTTGGCCGCACCGGTAAAACCGGCAGAGGAGGTGTATCAATGGAAACAGGTCATCCGGGAGTACAGCCAGGCAAGACCCACGGCAGTCCCCGGGGGCTTAAGGTTTGAAGACATCGCCATGTTCCAGTACACCGGCGGCACCACAGGGGTCTCCAAGGGTGCCATCCTCACCCACGGCAATCTGAGCAAACAGGCCCAGCAGATCAACTCCTGGCTGCCGACGTTCAAGGACAATACCGAAGAGGTAATGCTTGGGGCACTCCCCTTTTTTCATGTCATGGGGCTGACCGTTTCCATGAACTTTGCCATCACCAAAGGCTGGACCAACATCCTGGTGCCCAAACCCCAGCCGGATCAATTGCTGGAAGCCATGTCAAAGTTCAAACCCACCATCGCCCCGCTGGTGCCCACCATGTTCATCGGGGTGCTCAACCACCCCAAAACCGCATCCACGGATTTAAGCTCCATTAAGGCCTGCGTATCCGGTAGCGCCCCGCTGCCACTGGAAGTGATCCGGGGCTTCGAGGAAAAGACCGGCTCCGTCATCATCGAGGCCTTCGGTATGACGGAATCTTCCCCCGCCACCCATGTGAACCCATACAGCGAAGGCAAACGGAAAGTCGGCAGCATCGGCGTGCCCCTGCCGGACACCCACGCCAGAATCGTTGATCTGGATGATCCGGAAAAGGAGATGCCCCAGGGCGAAACCGGAGAACTTGTGATCCGCGGACCTCAGGTCATGCTGGGGTACCGGAACATGCCCGGGGAAACCGACGCCACCATTATCAACGGCTGGCTCCACACCGGCGACATCGCCATGATGGACGAAGACGGCTACTTCTACATCGTGGACCGGAAAAAGGATATGATCATCTCCGGGGGATACAACGTCTATCCCCGGGATATTGATGAGGTCTTGTTCGCCCATCCCAAGGTGATGGAAGCCTGCGCCATCGGCATCCCCCACCCCACCCGGGGGGAGCAGATCAAGGCTTTCGTCGTCCTGGCAGAAGGCCAGACTGCAACCCCGGAAGAACTGATTGACTATTGTACCGACAAACTGGCCAGATATAAGCTGCCCACCCAAATCGAATTCATTGACGAACTGCCCAAAACCAACGTGGGCAAGGTACTGAGAAAAGACCTCAGGGCCATGGAAGCCGCTAAATCAACTGGCTGAATAAAAGACCTGAATAAAGGAAACCGCTGCTATGTATCCCACGCTCTTTGATCCCATTGTAGTCAACGGCTGTACCATCAGAAACCGGATTGCCTATCCCTCTCTGGGGCTTCTCTTTTCATACGACACCAAACTAAATGACAGGTACTACCATTTTTTTGAAGAGATGGCCCGGGGCGGTGCCGGCATTGTGACGGTGGGGCCCGTAGGTGTGGACTACATCGGGGCCGGTTTTGTTCCCCTGTCCCTGGCAATGGACGAGGCCATAGCCGATTTCGCCAAAGCCACCCGACTGATCCGGGACCAGGGGGCAAGTCCCTGGATCCAGCTTTTCCACGGCGGTGCTTACACCCACCCGTTCCTGATCAACAACGAAAGCCCCATCGCCCCATCGGCCGTATTTTCAAAGTATTCCAAGGCCACCCCGAAGGAGATGACCATAGAAGACATCACAACGGTCCAGACCGCCTTTGCCGACGCAGCGGTCCGGGCCAAAGAAGCCGGATTCGAAGGGGTGGAAATCATCGGTTCTGCAGGTTATCTCATCACCCAGTTTCTCTCTCCGCTGAAAAATCAACGCACAGACGATTACGGCGGCCCATTTGAAAACCGGGTGCGTTTCCCCCGGGAAATCATCGAAATGATCCGGGACCGGGTGGGACCGGGTTTTCCCATCGGTGTGAGAATGGCGGGCAATGATTTTGTGGAAGGCTCCACCACGGACGAAACCACCCCCCGGGTGGCAAAGGTATATGAGGCAGCAGGCGCAGACATCCTCAACGTCACCGGCGGCTGGCACGAGTCCAGGATTCCCCAGTTGCCCATGGACCTGCCCAGATCCGGTTTTTCCTTCCTGGCCATGAACGTGCGCCGGGCCGTTTCCATACCGGTGATGGCCTCCAACCGTATCACCACCCCGGACCAGGCTGAAAAAATACTCAGGGACGGCCAGGCTGACATGGTCAACCTCGGCCGGGTGCTCATTGCCGATCCCTACTGGCCCCGGAAGGCCAGGGAAGGACGTCCCGGGGAAATCCGCCCCTGCGTGGCCTGCTCCCAGGGGTGTACGGACGAATTGTTCAACGGCCGGCCTGTCTCCTGCATCGGGAATGCCCGGGCCGGGTTTGAGGGGGAGCGGCAGGTTCGCCCAACGGATACACCGAAGCATATCATGATTGCCGGTGCCGGTATTGCTGGTCTTGAAGCTGCGGTCACCGCAGCCAGGGCCGGACACCACCCCGTTCTGTACGACAGGGCAGCGGACATCGGCGGCCAGATTTATATTGCTGCTGCCCCGCCCCACAAAAGCGAACTATTGGAGTTTGTCCGTTACTACCGGGCCATGCTGAAAAAATACGATATCCCCGTCCGCCTCACCACCGAGGTGACCCCTGAATTAATCCGGGAACAGGCCCCGGATCACCTCATCATCGCCCAGGGGGCTGCCCCGCTGGTCCCCCCCATAGACGGGGTTGACGATCCCTCTGTGCGTTCTTCCTGGGATGTGCTGGCAGACGACCCCGCCCTGGGCAAACGGGTGGCCGTCATCGGCGGCGGTGCCGTGGGTCTTGAAACCGCCCATTTCGTTGCCGCAAAAGGCTGCCTCACCCCGGACATGCTCCACTTCCTCATGACCTATGAGGCCCTTCCGCCGGAACGGCTGCGTCAGTACATGTTCACAGGCACCTCACAGGTCACCGTATTTGAAATGCTGGAAAAGGCGGGACAGGATGTGGGCAAATCCACCCGCTGGATTCTGATGGGCAATCTGGAGCGCCACGGGGTAGACATCCGCACAAGCGCCAAAGTGATGTCCATCCACCACGGTGAACTAACCTGGGACCAGG
>JAKSBB010000182.1 GCA_022361315.1 Desulfobacterales bacterium | reverse complement strand
GATTTAACCCCAAGATTTGGATAATGCACTTTTTCAAGGATGATGAACCTTTTTTCCCGTGGTTATGGGAACCCCGGCATCCGGCAGAACGAATACCGGCGGCAATGGCAACCCGGGAATCAACTTCATCAAGTATGTTAATTTTTTCACAATGCGTTAAGGAGAAATGTATGAAAAAGCTTATTTTTGCGGCTGCAGTTGCTTTCCTGGGCTGCAGTCTGTTTGTGGGAATTCAGCCTGCTTATTCCGCGTTGAGTTCGTTTACAGCCTACAAGGACCAGCAATGGACCAACACTAACAGCTCTCAGCTTACCATCTCATTTAGCAACTTTAATCATAATATCTCGTTTGGTGTTTATGATTTGAACGATGACACTGATAAAATGAGATTGATTAATCCCTCGCGGGAAGTTCAGACTTTGATCAGTTGGGATGGAACAGAGAATCAGTGGTTAATGGAAAACGAGACCCAGCAGAACAACCCGAGTTTTGGGGGCGATCCAGAGGATACATGGATTCATTTAGGAAACCAAGATCTTGATCAGGCGCTTTGGGGGTTCTATTTCTATGATAGTGATACTGACACCACTTATTATAGTTATGAAGCTGAAGAGTTAGGCACGGATTATTGGGCACTGACATTTGAATTTGATGCAGACACAGTACTGACAGCTAAGATGCATGACATCAAACCCGTGCCTGTTCCCACAGCAGCCCTCCTCCTGGGCAGCGGCATCATCGGTCTGCTCGGATTCCGTCGCAGAAACGCCAATCGGTGATTTCAGCGTTTTCAAAGCGCATCAAGAGCAAAATGAATCAGGCTGATATAATATCCGGGTTATCTTCCCTACACCGTTGGGTGATCCGGGTATTGTCAGCTCTGTAAGATCGAAGTACAGTCACATTCTACAAAAAGGGTCGAACCACATGCGTGTCAGAAGTTTTACACTGCTCATCTTATTTCTTTTCACCTTCACTGTCCTGCCGCCGGCGGCATTCAGTGAAGGGTATAAAATCGGTGCCGGAGATATCCTGGATATCAGTGTATGGAAAAATAATGATCTTACCCGTCAGGTGGTGGTCCTTCCCGATGATACGATCCGCTTTCCCCTGATCGGGGAAGTCCGGGTTGGCGGGGAGACGCTGTCATGGCTGGAGGATACTTTAAAAGCGAATCTGGAAAAATATATCTCGGATCCAGTTATTTCCGTATCCCTGACCCAGGCAAACAGCATGGTGGTTTATGTGATCGGCAAGGTGAACAGTCCGGGCCGGTTCAAGACCAACGATGATATTGATGTGCTCCAGGCCCTGGCCGTGGCAGGTGGGTTAAACCCTTTTGCCAAAGAAAAGGAAATCAAGGTTTTCAGAAAGCAAGGCGGAGAAAACCTGATCTTTGATTTCAATTACGACGCGGTCTCCCAAGGGCGGGAACTGGCCCAGAATATCACGCTCCAACGGGGTGATGTAATCGTAGTCCGTTAGGGTGCATGATGAAATTCAGGGCCATTTTTATATTCAGCTGTATTGCATTTACCTTTGCCGGGACTGCCCTGGCAGGGCCAACGACAATCACTCCCTTTGTCCAGGCCAGGCAGGAATACTCTGACAATATTTTATTCACCGAGGACAACGAAGCCTCGGATGCGATCACCATTTTAACTTCGGGTCTCAGGTTTGCAAAGAAAACCAGCCGCCTTTCCAGCGCCGTCACAGGTCAGTTGGATAAGCGCCTCTACTGGGATTACAGCGAACTCAACGACCTGGACTACGGGGTTTCGGGAACATGGGATTACCGGGTAACCGAGCGGCTTGATGCAAGGGCGTCGGCCGGGTATGCCCAGGACTCCAGCCGGGATCGGGACACGGAAACCACAGGGCTCCTTGTCTCCGGCGACCGGAAAACCGCCGAGGCCGGCCTGGGAAGCGGGTATGCCTTATCGGAAGTCCTGGAAGCGGACCTGGACTTTCAGTATAAGCGGGTTGAGCGGGACGAGGAAAATGATCTGGAAGACAATGACAGCTTCAGCATGACGCTGTCATTTACAAGGAATTTATCCGGAACCTTCAGAAACACCTCGGGTATACTGAATATCAACTATCTGCATTACACGGCAGATTCGGAGACCACCAGTCCCGGGACAAACCTGGATACAACCACCTTCCAGGATTACGATACCGATATTATCCAGGTGTCGGCCGGCGCCATCCGCAATCTGACGGAGCTGTACCAGGTCTCACTGATGGTCGGTGCAAGCTACAGTGCCACTTCGGAGGCGTCCTGGTTCCGCCGGACCAACAACGCCGGCAATGTCGTGGCCCAAAGTGCAGTAACTGAATCGGACAGCGATACCTTCGGCGGCGTGTTTTCCGCCGGTGTTCAATACAGGGATGAATATTATACAATCTCCCTGTCAGCGGATCAGAGCATGAGGGGGGGGACCGGTACCTCCGGTGCAGTTCAGAGAAGCAGTTTATCAGGCGGTGTCGACAGAAAAGTGTCGGACCGTTTTTTTTTGACCCTGGACGCCTCCTGCTACCTAAACCGG
>JAKSBB010000369.1 GCA_022361315.1 Desulfobacterales bacterium | reverse complement strand
CGGCTTCCAGGCTTTTATCCCGGTCGCCGGACATGGCATGGGCGGTCATGGCCACAATTGGCAAGTCTTCGGGTGACTTTTGCTCCCGGATAAGACGGGTGGACTCCATACCCCCCATCACCGGCATCTGGATATCCATGAGGACGAGATCATAGGATTTCTCAATCGCTGCCGCCGCACCCACTTTTCCGTTTTCCGCTACATCAACGGCAAGGCCGGCGCTTTCCAGGATTTCAACGGCGATCTGCTGGTTGATCTCGTTGTCTTCCACCAATAAAATCCGGGCGCCTTTGATGCCTTCCACCTGTTCCAGATAGGCATCATTGATCCGGCCTTTTCTTTCCACGGTTCTGCCGTTGGCGGTCATAATGGCATCAAACAGGGTGGACTGGGTGAGGGGTTTGACGATAATGCCGGAGAGATCCACATCTTTGGCCTGCTGCTGGGCCGCCTCCCGGTCATAAGCTGTGGCCAGGATGATTTTGGGCACCGGATTCGGGCCCGGAAGGGCCAGAAGTTTTTCTGCGGTTTCGATGCCGTCCATTTTAGGCATCTGCCAGTCCATGATGGCCATGCGGAAGGGATCGTCACCCGGGGCTGCCTGAACGGCCTCAAGGGCCTTACGTCCGGAGGCAACCGTGGTGATCCTGAATCCCATGGTGTCCAGGTAGGAGGTGAATATTTCCCGGGCCGTGGCATTGTCGTCCACCACAAGGATTTTCATGCCGTGGAGATCGTCCCCGGCATCCACCTGTTTGCAGGCCGCCTGTTCTTCGGCAATGCCGAGGCGGGCGGTGAAGTAGAATGTGGAGCCTTTACCGTATTCCGAGTCCACACCGATGTCCCCCCCCATCATTTCCGCCAGGCGTTTGGAGATGGTGAGCCCCAGGCCGGTGCCGCCGTATTTCCTTGTGGTGGAGGTATCTGCCTGGGAAAAGGCCTGGAAGAGATTGCCCTGCTGCTCCGGGGTCATGCCGATCCCCGTGTCCCGGACTGAAAATTTCAACATGACGGTGTCGCCGTCCCGGGCGGCCAGCCGGCAGGACATGACCACTTCTCCCTTTTCCGTAAATTTGGAGGCATTGCCGGCAAGGTTCACCAGGATCTGTTTCAGCCGCAGGGGATCGCCCACCAGCATACGCGGCACATCCGGATCCACCCGGACCAGCAGTTCAAGGCCTTTTTCAGCAGTCTTCACGGCAGCCAGATCTGAGGCCGATCCCATGACATCGTCAATGGAAAAGGAGAGGGCTTCCATATCCAGTTTGCCCGCTTCGATCTTTGAAAAATCAAGGATATCGTTGATCAGTCCCAGAAGGGAATTGGCCGCCCCGTCGATTTTGGTCAAATAGTCCGTCTGTTTGGGGGTAAGACCGGTTTTCATGGCCAGATGGGTCATACCGATGATGGCGTTCATGGGGGTGCGGATTTCATGGCTCATATTGGCCAGAAAGTCGCTCTTGGCCTGGGTGGCGGACTCTGCCTCCTGTTTCGCCTCATCCAGGTCATCCATGATATTGAGCATGGCCCGCTTGGCCCGGGCCAGTTCATCCACCTGCTCACGGAGTTTGGCTGTGGCGGCAGCCGTGGTTTCCTGGGCGGCTTTCAGTGCCTGATTTTTCTGCAGAAGATCGTTGAGCAGCTCTTCTCTGGAGGGCTGGGAAAGCATGTCTGAAATGGATTGAACCATGTGGTGCTCCGGGTTGAAATCCAGATCAGGCAGGGGAATGAATCCTTTAAAGGTTCTTCCGGGCGGGGTGTCCAGGACAACGCCGTTGAAAAACTGAACCGCCCAGCCGGAAAGACCGGTATCTGCAGATGTCTCCACCGACAGCCGGATAACATATCCGCCCTGCCTGAGGTTCAGGGACAGGGTGAGCAGGAATTTCTCATCCCCGGTGAGTTGCGCAGGGCCGATGAGTTCGGAGAAGGCCGTGGCTACTTTTACCGCCCGGATCTCTTCGAATCCTAATCGTACCGCCGTGTCGTGGAGTTTCAGACCGGCGTCCTTGAGGCCGGCCCGGGTGCTTATTTTCAATTGGCCCAGTTCTATCATATACCGTACCTTAATACGATGCAGGAGGCGTCATCGGTTTGCCTGCCCAGATGGCGGATGAGTCCTTCGGCAATATCTTCTGCACTGCCGGTGAAAAGATCGGGGTACATATCCGGGTCATAGTGCTCCCGTATACCGTCCGAAGTCATTACCAGGATATCCCCGGGGAAAAGCCGGGCCTCTCCCTGCCGCGGGGTGGGAATCATATAGCCGAGAACACCGTCCCTTGTCACCAGACGCTCCGGGTGGCTGCCCAGAATCCGGATACTGATATTGCCCATGCCTGAATAAAGCAGGGTGCCGGTCTCCGGATCAAGCCGGCAGGCGGCGGCCACCGCCCCCCTTGTGCCTTTGAGGCGATGGTGAATTTCTGTGATGATTTCGGTTACCGGCTTATCCCGGCTATCTTCAACGCCGGATCTGGCCGCCAGGGCAATATCGTGGGCGATTTTTCCGTGACCCAGGGCATCCACCAGGACAAGTACACACTGATCTCCGGATGTCATGGCAATACCTAAATCCCCGCATTCATCCGGTTCTCCGGTCAGGGACTGCATTTTGATATGATAGTCGATTTCAGCCATGGGTCACTTCATCCATTTCACAGCCCGGATCCGGGTACCCTCACCCGGCGCGGACCTGATGTCAAATTCGTCCATAATTCTTTTTACACTGGGCAGCCCAAGTCCCAGTCCGTTACCGGTGCTGACGTTTTCCGTCATGGCACGGTCAAGGTCCTCAATTCCCGGCCCCTGATCCAGGGCAATCACCTCCACGCCGACGGTACCGGCGTTTTCAAGGCAGGTCAGAGTGACAGTGCCCCGGCCGGCATAGCGGATAATATTGGTGGACAGCTCCGATACGGCCGAGGCAATGAGGTATTGCCGGGTTTCGTCAAACCCCATATCCGCCAGCAGTCTCCGGGTGCTGAACACCACCTGGGCATTGTCCGCAGGCTCGGAGACCTCAAATTCCAGGTTGTCAGAAAAGAGTTCCATCGTTCTCCCGGATTTCCGCTTCGTCCCGATGGTCCGCCGGGTCTTCCTCATCCGGAAAATCCCCGTCCTCCTCTGTATTCCTGTCCTGAATGAGTGCAAGTGCATCTTCTGTGGTCACCGCCGTCAGAATATCGGATAAATCGGTGTCAAACTCCACCAGGGTGGCGGCAACACCCGGGCGAAACCCCACAAATACCGCCATTGCACCCATCATCCCCACGGCCCTTGCGGTTTCCAGTAATATGGAAAATCCGTAGGAACCCAGTATGGATACGGCAGATACGTTGATCAGCACCCCGCGGACACGGGAAAGGGCCAGGTGGTCAAGGATTTCCCTTTTCAGGCGGATCAATCCGTCTTCGTCCAGGCCGCCTCCCACCGGTACGATCAGGCACTCCCCCACCTCATGCATTCCGGAGGTTCTGTCATACACGGCGGCGTCCCCCGGTGGTGACCTCAAGGTCCATGAGGCCGAAGGCATCGGACAGGGCATCCTGAAGGGTGGAGTTTGTGGCGATGTCCCCCAGCTCTATGCCCAGCTGGACCAGGGTTTCCGCCACGGCAGGGGAGATGCCGGAGATGATGCAGCGGCACCCCATGAGTTTGGTGGCTTTGGCAATCTTGATGAGATGATTGGCCACAGCGGTATCCACGGCCGCCACCCCCTGGATATCCAGGATGATCACCTTCGCAGCGGTTTCCATGATTTTTGTGAGCATGGTGTTCATCATCTGCTGGGCCCTCAGGGAGTCCACCACCCCCACCACGGGAAGAATAACGATCCGGTCCCAGAGTTTGATGGCAGGGGTGGAAATTTCCATGATGGTCCGGCTCTGTTCCTTAAGCTTCTTCTCCTGGCGGACCCGTTCCGAGATGTCCAGAATGTATTCCAGGCCCCCCACAATGTTGCCCTCCGCATCTTTGAGAGCGGCTGCAGTGTATTCAATGGGGATCTG
>JAKSBB010000058.1 GCA_022361315.1 Desulfobacterales bacterium | reverse complement strand
TGACACGGGCCTGCGTGGAGTTGGCCAGGGACTGGCGGACCGACAAGTATCTGCGCCGCCTGGAGGCCATGATGATTGCCGCTGATAGAGACAATACGTACCTGCTTTCCGGCAACGGCGACGTGATAGAGCCCGATGACGGGATTATCAGTATCGGTTCCGGCAGCATCTCCGCCCAATCCGCTGCGGTCGCGCTCAATGAAAATACCGATTTGCCCCCCCGTGATATTGTGGAAAAAGCAATGAAAATCGCCGGAGACCTTTGCATATACACCAATCATCACATCACTGTTGAAGAAATAAGCTGAAAAGACAACCCCATAGAGACGCAACCACTATGAAAGATTTAAAACCCAGGGAAATCGTCACCGAACTCGACAAGTACATCATCGGACAAAACGATGCCAAAAAATCTGTTGCCATCGCACTGAGAAACAGGTGGCGGCGACGCCAGTTGGAACCGGATCTACAGGAAGAGATTGCACCGAAAAACATTATCCTGATCGGCCCCACCGGTGTCGGTAAAACCGAGATCGCCAGGCGACTGGCCAACCTCACGGATTCTCCTTTTTACAAGGTTGAGGCCTCCAAGTTCACGGAAGTGGGATATGTGGGCAGGGATGTGGAGTCCATGATCCGAGACCTGGTCGAACTGACGGTGAATATGCTCAAGGGACGTCAACAGGAGTCTGTTCAGGAAAAAGCCGCCCGCATTGCAGAAGAGAGGGTTTTAGATCTCCTCCTGCCGCCGCCGAAACCGGCCGCGGGTTTCGGCTTTGCCGATGACGCGGATGAACCCAAAGAACCCGCACCTTCGCCGGCCACCCGGGAAAAGCTGAGAACCATGCTGAAAAAAGGGAAACTGAACGAACGGGAAGTGGATCTGGATGTGGCGGATAAAAGCTCTCCCATGGTTGAGATCTTTTCCAATACCGGCATGGAGGAGATGGGCATCAATCTCAAGGATATGCTCGGCAACTTCATGCCCAAAAACACCAAGCGACGCAAACTAAAGGTCAAGGAAGCCCTGAAGATTATCACCCAGGAAGAGGCGGCCCACCTGGTGGACATGGAACGGGTAAAATCAGACGCGATCTCCATGGTGGAGCAGTCCGGAATCATCTTCATTGACGAGATCGATAAAATTGCGGGTAAAGAGAAATCACAGGGCCCGGAAGTCTCAAAGGAAGGGGTGCAGCGGGATCTTTTGCCCATCGTTGAGGGCAGTTCTGTTCCCACCAAGTATGGCACGGTGAAAACCGATCACATCCTCTTTATTGCATCCGGTGCCTTTCATGTTTCAAAACCGTCTGATCTGATTCCCGAGCTTCAGGGCCGTTTTCCCATCCGTGTTGAACTCAACTCCCTGGGAGCCAAAGAATTCACACGTATCCTGACGGAGCCCAAGAATGCACTGGTGCTCCAATACATCGCCCTGTTGCGCGCTGAAAATGTCCGGGTCGCCTTCACCCAGGATGCGGTTGAAAAAATTGCCGAAATTGCAGTTGAAGTCAACGAAACCACGGAAAACATCGGGGCACGCAGACTGCACACCCTGATGGAAAAACTATTGGAAGAGATCCTGTTCCAGGCCCCAGATGTGGAAGATCCGGAGATCACCATTGACGCGGCATTTGTGACGGAACAATTAATGGACATTGTCCAGAACGAAGATTTAAGCAGGTATATTCTATGACAGTTGCAGACATTCTGAT
>JAKSBB010000202.1 GCA_022361315.1 Desulfobacterales bacterium | reverse complement strand
GTAAGCGGTGGAATTGGTTATAGGAAAACCGATTGGGACGGAACGCGTAAAAGAATCCCGGATTAAATATGCGGTCGAAAAGGTGGTGTTTTCCGTGGGGCCGTATCCATTCATGATCCGGGTGGAAGGAAGCATGTCCATGGCACGCCGGACATGGAAGGGGGAGAGTTCTTCTCCGCCCACCAGGAGTTGGCTGAGTCCGCGCAGGCTTTCGGGCCGGTCCTCGATCATCCGGTTGAACAGGCTGCTTGTGAGCCAGAGGGTGGTGATCTGTTGTTTTTCCAGAATATCTGCAAGGGTGGACAGCTCGGGTTTTCCCGGAGGCATCAGTACCAGCCGGGCACCGTTGAGCAAGGCCCCCCAGATTTCAAAGGTGGCGGCGTCAAAGGAAAAGGGGGCGTTCTGGAGAAAGGTCTGGCCATGGTCCCGGCTGAAATAGCCGGTATCCCTTACCAAGCGGACCACCCCCCTGTGGGGGATACGGACGCCTTTGGGCCTTCCTGTGGAACCGGAGGTGTACATGACGTAAGCAGGGGTGTCCGGGGGGCACGTGATACCCGGATTTGAAGTGATGTCCACAGGGTAATCCGCTTCCCCGTCCATACATACCAGTGCCGGGCCGGCTTGGGAAAAGCGGCCGGTCATATTGCGCCGGGTCAAGAGAATATCGATCCGGCTGTCTTCGATCATATACCGGAGTCGTTTTTCCGGGTATTCCGGGTCCAGAGGGAGATAGGCCCCCCCTGCCTTTAAAATACCGAGCATACCGATGATCATAGCCGGGGAGCGGTGTACGCAGAGTCCCACCAATGATCCCTTCCGGACCCCCAGGCGGATCAATGCGTGGGCAAGCCGGTTGGCTTTTTCGTTGAGTTCCCGGTAGGTCAGTGGGTCATGGCCGACTTTATCCCGGTTGATTTTCTCCGGAATAACGGCGGCCCGGTCCGGTGTCTTTTCTGCCTGGTCTTCAAAGATGTCAACAATAGATCGGGTGATTCCGGGCCGGTCAGATTCCAGGTTCCCCCATCGGATCAGTTGTTGTTCTTCTGCTTCGGTTAACATGGGGATCCGGGAGATGTCCCGCTGGGGGGATGCGATCATGCCTTTCAACAACTGCCGGAGATGGCCCAGCATCCCGGTGATATCCTGACGGGTAAACCGCCGGCTGTCGTATATCATTCTCAAAAGGACCGGGCTGCCCGGCACCACCACAAGGGTGAGGGGATAATTGGTGGTTTCGATCCCCTGGAAATCCGTGATGCAGATGGATGATGGGTATGAACCTTCGTGATCATTGTCGGGGCTCAGATGCCGGCCAACGGGAAAGTTTTCAAAAACCATCAGGGTGTTGAACAGATCGACGCCTTTGGGGAGGCTGCTCCAGTTCCGGATATCTGTCAGGGAGGCATAGGCATACCGGTGGTTGTCCTGTTGCCGGCGCTGGATTGAGGTGAGGAAAGATACCAGGTCCCCCCCGTGTGTTGTTTTCACCCGCAGGGGAAGGGTGTTGATAAACAATCCCACCATCCGGTCCGCCCCGTCCAGAGGAATCTGCCTGCCGGAGGTGGTCACACCGAAGACCACCTCATCCGTCAGGCCGTAGCGGCTGAGTAACAGGGCCCAAGCCCCCTGGAACAGCGAGTTTCGGGTCAGGTGATGGCGGCGGCAGAAGGCTGCTAATTTGTCGCTGAGGTTGTGGTCCCGGTCGTCCCCCCCTTCACCATTGAGGTTCATACTGAACTCCTGGTATGCGGGGGCCGTGGTGGCATGTCCGGCCCTGGGCAGAGGGGTCGGGGTGTAAAAATCCTTTAGGTTTTCCTGCCAGTACGCTTTTGCCAGGCGGAGGTCCTGTTGGTACAACCAGTCGATATAGTCCTGATAAGGCCGCACGGCAGGAAGCGCGGCATCGGTATGATACAGGTCCAGCAGTTCGGTGAACAGCTGTGCAATGCTCCAGCCGTCGGCCAGCAGATGGTGCTGATGCAATACAAATTGATACTGATCGCGGGCTTCCCGGATCAACCGGATCCGCATCAGGGGGGCCTGGCCCGGATCAAATGCCTGCTGCCGTTCGTGGGTGAGCAGTTCTTCCAGCTTCCGGGCATGTTCCGCTTCCGGGATTCCGGTCCAGTCCAGATCATGCCAGGGCAGATTCGTTTCTTTTAACACCACCTGCAGGGGCTGTCCCTCATCATGGATAAATACGGTGCGCAACGCCGGGTGGCGGGCCAAAAGCGTTTCCCATGAACGTCGGAATACCCCTGGATCCAATGGGCCCCGGATCCTGCAATGGAGCTGGGTGGTGTATACGTTTGGGTCCTCCTCGTGCAGGGTATGAAACAACATGCCCTGCTGCATGGGGGAGAGGGGGTACAGGGTTTCTATATTGTTTTTGTAGGTTCGGGTTAGTCTGTCTATCCGGTTCTGGCTTAATAGATCCTGATTTAATAGATTCGGGTCAGCATGATATCGGGCCAGGGGGAAATCCGAAGGGGTATAGCCGAAATGCCGGGTACAATGGTTCAGAAGAAGGCTGAGTTGCCGCTGGAAGCGGTCAGCAAGGGAACGGATGGTTTTGGTTGTGTACAGATCCCGGCTGTAACTCCAGGTGAGGGTGAGCCTTCCCTGCTTCACCATGCTGTTTATTTCAAGCCGGTATTCCCGGTGTCCGCCGGAGATATCCACGGTTTGTCCGCTGTCTTCCCGGGCAAACTGCCAGTGGCCGGCCGGCAGACTCTGGTCAAATTGTCCCAGGTAATTAAAAAGGATCTGCCCCCGGGGCAGGGGTTCCCGGCAAATATGGCGCAATACCCCGTACCCGATCCCCTCATTGGGAACGGCCCGCAGTTGTTCTTTGACGGCCTTGACAGACCGGCCGAACCGATGATCATCACTATCATGTGATGCGGATGCCTTTGCCGGCAGCGCCAGAGAGACACTGTAGAGGGAGGTAAACCAGCCGACGGTCCGGGACAGATCCATGCCGTCAAACCGGGTTGATCGTCCATGGCTTTCCAGGTCGATCAGGTGGCGGGCCTGCCCGGTCCAGTCTTCCAGGGTCAGCATCAGGGTGGTGAGGAGCAGGTCGTTGATCCGGGTGCGGTAGGCCGACGGGGCCTGGGTCAGGAGCTGGTTTGTTTCTTCCCGGGAAAAGGTGGTGGTGTGGTCCAGGGTACCGGCCAGACGGTTGCGCCCTTCCGGGTGATCCACAGGCAATAGGGGGCTCTCCGGAAGACGGCGCCAGTACGCGGCGTCACGGGCAAAGCATTCCTCGTCTTTCCATTTGTGCAGGCGTTCCGCCCAGGCCTTGAAAGAGGTGGTGTTATGGGCGTCCGGATGACAGGACTCTGCCGGGTGAGTGTAGGCCCGGTGCAGATCTTCAAGCAGAATCCGCCAGGATACCCCGTCCACCACCAGGTGATGAATACACCACAGCAGCCGGCACTGGTCACCCAGCCGGAACAGCACCAGCCTGTGCAGGGGGCCTTTTTCGATGTCCAGGCTGGCCTGCCAGGCATCTGCCTGCGCTTTCATGCTGCGAAGTTGGTCGTCTAAGGTTTGGCCCTCCAGGTCTTCAACGTGGAAGGGAAGATCATCCCCATGGCCATGATAGGCCTGAGTCCACCCGGTGGGGGCTTTCTGAAATCGCAAAGACAATACATCGTGATGGGCTGTCACCGCCTTCAGGGCGTGGCCCAGGGCAACCGGATCAATGCCGGAAGGCAGTTTAAGAAGGACGGATTGGTTAAAATGGGAGCGGTTCGGTAAATCCCAGTGGAAGAATGCCTCTTGGATCGGGACGAGTGGGGCGGTGCCGGTCTCCTTTTGCCTGTTATGATGCTTATCCCGGTGAGTGTTCTGTTTGTCACGGCCTTGGGTCCGGGCCGCCCGGGCCAACTCTGCAATGGTCTGGTGCCGGAACAGATCCCTGGGATCCAGAATGACACCCGCTTCCCGCGCCAGGCTGATAATCCGGATGCTCAGGATCGAGTCTCCACCGCGTTCAAAGAAGTTGTCGTGAACGCCTATATCTGCCTGGTTCAGCACCGTTTTCCAGGCGTCCAGCAGTTGTTGCTCCGTTTCTGTTCTCGGTGCTTCCGGGGATGCGGGCCCGGTGGCGGCGGTGCTGACAATGGCATCGGCTTTTTTGCGGAGCACCCCCCGGTCGATTTTGCCGTTGGGGTTTAAGGGCATCTCTTCCAGGCGGACGACAGTTCCGGGAATCATATAGGCCGGCACCTGTGTTTTCATCCAGGACTGCAGCGCAGATATGCTGCCTTCGTCCCTGGTATTGAGGATGATAAATGCCACCAGCCGGGTCGTTTCGCTTGCTTCATGAAGGATCACAACAGCCTCCTCCACCCATTTGCTGCGATTCAGCACCGCCTCTATTTCTCCAAGCTCAATGCGAAATCCCCTGAGTTTCACCTGGTTGTCCATCCGGCCCAGGAACTCCAGACGGCCCGGCACGTTTCCATCTCCTGCCAGCCACCGGGCCCGGTCCCCGGTTTTATAAATGCGCCGGGTTTCACCGAAAAGATCAACTTCTATGAATTTTTCCGCTGTCAGTTCAGGCCGGTTCAGATATTCCCTGGCCAGACCGGCACCGGCAAGGCAGAGTTCCCCGGGGGTTCCCACAGGGACCGGTTTATGATCGGCATCCAGCAGATACACCCGGGTATTTGAGATGGGGCGGCCGATGTCTATGGGAATGTCCGGATCATCCGGCACCAGGGAGACCGTGGAGTAGGTCGTATCCTCTGAAGGGCCGTAAAGGTTGTAAATTGATGCCACAGCGGTGTGTCGGTAGAGTGCAGCGGCCAGTTCCTTGCGGAGCGGTTCCCCGGCCAGATTGATCACCTTTACCGAATCGGGTATCCCTTTTACCTCAAGCAGGCCCGAGATGGCGGACGGCACCGTGTTGATCAGTTTTATTTCATGGCGCTGTGCCAGCAACGGCAGGTGCATGGCGTTCTCCACAAGAAAGACCCTGCCCCCGTTACACAGGGGAAAGAATAGTTCATAGACGGAGAGATCGAAATTGACGGATGTGGATGCGAGCACACCGGACAATACCTCCGGATCAAAGGTCTCTTTAGCCCAATGGAGCAGGGCGCAGCAATTTCGGTGTTCGATCACCACCCCTTTGGGGATACCTGTGGACCCTGAGGTGTAGAGGACATAGGCGGCATGTTCAGGTCGGTTTCGCCGCGGCAGGTTCTCTTCCGTGACCGGGGACAGCGGTTGCCGGGTTGGGTTCGGTGTCTTGTCTAAGCATACGGTGTGGTGCCTGAACCCTGCAAATTTTTCAGAAAGCTGGCGCTGGGTCAGCAATACCTGTACTTGGCTGTCATCGAGAATGAATGCCAGCCGTTCCTCCGGATAGGAGGGATCAAGGGGCACATAGGCACCACCGGCCTTCAGTATGCCGAAAAGGCCGACAATCAAATCCTGTGACCGTTCCGCGCAGATACCCACCAGGGTATCCTGCCGGACACCCAGGTCCACCAGGTGCCGGGCCAGGTGATTGGCCCTTGTATTGAGTTCCCGGTAGGTCAACCTCGGGGGATTTTCATCATCCGGATCGCTGCAAAATACCACGGCGGTCCTGTCCGGTGTCTGCGCCACCTGGGACTCGAAGAGATCCATTAGGGTCGGGTCCGGTACATTCTGATCGAGAAGGTTGAGTCCCGTATCGGCTGGGGCGCTCCAGTTCATCAGAAGTCGCTGTTCTTCACCGGTGAGAAAGGAAATACCGGCAATGGGCTGATCCGGGATTTCCAGGAGACCTTCCAGAAAGATCTGGAAATGTTCGGCCATCCTGGCCATTCTTTCCGGGCGGAACAGATCGGCTGCATACTCCCAATGGCAGCACAGATAATCCTCAGTTTCCCGAACCGTCAGGGTCAGGTCAAATTTTGACACGCCCGAGAGGGCGTTTCCGAACTGATGTTCGGCGGAAGAGATCTTAAGTCCGGGTGGATTGTCGTATTCAGGCGGAGTATTTTCCATGACAAACATCACCTGGAAAACCGGAGAATAACTCAGGTGTCTTTCCGGACGGATATGATCCACAAGCACCTCAAAGGGAAGGTCCTGATGGGCGAAGGCCTCCAGAGCGGTCTGCCGTACCTGCCCGAGAAGTTCTTTAAAGGTGGACGTGCCCCGGATACGGGTATGGAAAACCAGGGTGTTGACAAAAAGGCCCACCAGGGGTTCGGTCTGCGGATGGGTTCGGTTGGCCACGGGGCTGCCCACAAGGATGTCTTCCTGGTCGGTATACCGGTGCAAGAGGGCCTGAAAGGCCGTCATCAGCGACATAAAAAGGGTCACTCCCTCCTGCCGGGCTACCTTTTTGAGCCTTGTTGTGATTTCCGGGGTCATCCGGGTTTGAACGTTTCTTCCCCGGTAGCTCTGTTCTGCCGGTCGCCGGAAATCGGCGGGAAGTTCCAGCAGGCCGGGAACACCGCTCAATTTTTCTTTCCAGTAGGCCAGTTGTTGATCAAGGATGCCCCGGCTCAGCCACTTCCGCTGCCAGGCCGCATACGCTGTGTAGGTGATGGGGGGCAAAGGCAGGTCGGGTGTCCTGCCCTGGGAATATGCGGCATACAGATCTTTCATTTCCCGGATCAATATATTCATTGACCAGCCGTCGCCAATGATGTGGTGCAGGTTGAAAAAGAGGAAATGCCGGCGGTGGTTCCACCGGATGAGGTGTATCAGCACCAGGGGGCCGGCGGCCGGATTGAAACTGTGATGAAAGTCTTTATGGATTAATTCCCCGGTCTTTGTTTGCAGCGCCTCCCGGGGATGGGCGCTCAGGTCCGTTTCGAAAAGCTGCGGGGATGGGGCGGGGTGCACCGCCGCCTTGCCGTCCACGGTGGGGAAACAGGTGCGAAGACTTGGGTGACGACGGGTCAGGTTGTCAATCGCCTTTACCAGTGCGGTGTGATCCAGCGGGCCTTCCAGGGACAACAGCGCCGGCATGTTGTAAAGGGATGTGCCGCTTTCAACCTGGGTGAGGAACCACAACCGCTGTTGGGCAAAGGAGAGAACTGCCGGTGCCTTTACGTTCCGGGCTTCCACATCTTTCAGGGGAATCAGGTGCGGTGACGCCGACAGTTTGCCGGCCCCTTCGATCCATCCGGCCTGTGCGGCCGGCGTGGTCAGCTCGAACAGCTTCGGGATCGGCAACTCCACCGAGAAGCACTCCCGGATTCGGGAGACCAGCCGGGCTGCAGTGAGGGAATGTCCGCCAGATTCAAAAAAATCAGCGGTCCGGCTGGTGATATCAACGTCCAGCACCTGGGACCAGAGTGTACACAACAGGCGCTCGGTTTCCGTGCGGGGGGGCTGGTGGTATTCCTGTGACTGATCATCGAGCGGTTGAAATCGTCCTGCCTCATGGACAGGGAGGGCATTGCGGTCGATTTTTCCGCCGGGGGTCAGGGGCATGCGGTCTAAAATGACAATCCGGGCGGGCCGCATGTATGCGGGCAGATGCTCCTTCAGCCAGGTGCCGAGGGCCCCGGCCGCATCGTCTATCCCTGTGTTCAGGGTGGCAAAGGCGACTATGGTGGGGTTATCCCCCGCTTTTAAAATCACGGCGGCGTCTCTTACCGCATCATGACGGCGCAACACCGCTTCGATTTCTCCGGGTTCGATACGGAATCCCCTGAGTTTCACCTGATCGTCCGTCCGGCCCATAAATTCAATGACCCCCTCCCGGCCGTCTGCATCGGGTAACCAGCGGGCAAGGTCTCCGGTTTTGTATATGCGTCTGCGTTTACCGAAAATGGTGAGTTCCGGAAATTTTTCCCGGGTGAGATCCTCGCGTCCGAGATATCCTCTGGCCAGCCTCTCTCCGGCGATGCAAAGCTCTCCGGGAACCCCTATGGGGCAGGGGGTGTGTTGCCTGTCCAGAATGAACACCCGGGTATTGTCAAGGGGCCGTCCGATGGGAACAGGTCCTTTGCCCGTGAACGTTCCGGGCAGCGCATAGAGGGTGGTTGTAATGGTGGCTTCCGTGGGGCCATAGGCGTTGAATACTTTGGTGGTGCGGGGAAGCCGGTTCATGGTTTCGGCGGCCAGTGGTGCCGGTAGCCGTTCTCCGCCCAGAAGAAGCAGCCCGAGATGTTTCAGATCCGGAAAAGGATCCTCAGCCAGAATCGTCTGCCAGAGGGCCGGGGGGATATCCGCCACCGTGATTGTTTCCTGTTCCAGCACCCCTGCAATACCGGCAGGCGTCAGGAGGGAAGCCGAAGGCTGCACCACCCGGGCACCGTGGCAGAGGGGGGTGAGCAGTTGTTCCAGGGAGACGTCAAAACTTGCCGATGCGGACTGCAGTACCGTATCCCC
>JAKSBB010000949.1 GCA_022361315.1 Desulfobacterales bacterium | reverse complement strand
TGTGATCGCCGCAGGGGACAGGGCCACCTTGCACGGCCTTAATAACGTCGGGCTCAAGCGCCACAATTTCCAGAAATCCACCCTGCGGCAGCTTAAGAAGGTATACCGTATCTTTTTCAGAATCGGCCTCACCGTGGCCCAGGCCCAGGAAAGGGCCAAGGCAGAGGTTGAACAGGTCCCCGAAGTCATGGCATTTATGAAGTTCATCAAAGAATCCAACAGGGGTGTCACCAGATAGCCCCATGGAGACCGATTTAAAACCCATAGGTCTGATTGCCGGCGGCGGCCAGTTCCCGCGCCTGTTTGCCCGAAAGGCTGCAGAAAAAGGGTACCGGGTAATTGCCGCCGGATTCCATTTCGAAACCGATAAAGACCTTGCCACCGACGTTGACCGCATGAAATGGCTCTACCTCGGCCAGGTCAATAAACTGCTCAAGTATTTCAAAAGCCATGGTGTTACCGAAGCGGTCATGCTTGGAACGGTTCAGAAAACAAATATTTTCAAGGATATCCGGCCGGATTTCAAAGCACTGGCTTTCATTGCCAAAACCGCCAGAACCCACGACGACAACATACTGTCCTCCTTTGCCAATCTCCTTGAAGGGGAGGGGATCCGCCTCCGACCGTCCACCTTTCTGCTGCCGGAGCTGATCAGCCCTGCCGGATGCTGGACCCGCCGCAAGCCGGATAAAGCAGAAACCAAGGACATTCACCAGGGATGGCGGTTGGCAAAAGCCGTCGGAGACCTGGACATCGGCCAGTGCCTGGTGATTTCCAACGGTACGGTACTAGCGGTGGAAGCCATTGATGGTACCGACGCCACCATTCTCAGGGGCGGCGGGCTTGCCCAGGGCAACGGCGCCGTCGTCGTCAAGCTGTCCAAACCCACCCAGGACCTGCGGTTCGATCTGCCGGCATCCGGATGTGAGACCATTGAAACCATGCATCGCAGTGGCGCCACAATCCTCGCCCTCGAAGCCGGAAAATCCCTTTCTTTTGACCGGGAAGACATGATTCGTCTGGCCGACAGATACAAGATTTCCATCATCGCACTTAGGGACGAAGAGATTCCATGACGGGTAAAGCACCTCATATTATGATTCTGACCGGGGAACCCTCCGGTGATTTCCATGCCGGCCCATTGATACGGGCCCTGAAAGAACTGACTCCGGATGCGCATATATCCGGTATCGGCGGCCCTGTGATGACAGCCCAGGGCGCAGATGTCTTCTTCCCCATAGAACGTCTTTCCGCCATGGGAATTATCCAGGTGGTACGCCAGTTTTCATCCATCAAATCAGCATTTCATCTTGTTAAAGAACGCGTAACACACGATCCCCCCGACCTGGTGGTCCTGATCGATTACCCCGGCTTCAATCTGAAAGTCGCCCGATATATCAAAGAACATACCCGAATCCCGGTCTGCTATTACATCGCTCCCAAAGTATGGGCCTGGAATTCGGCACGGCTCAAAAAGATAAAAGCCTATACGGATCATGTGGCCTTGATCCTTCCGTTTGAGCAGTCCATATACAAAAAAGAAAAAATTACAGCCACCTACGTGGGCAACCCGTTAATGGATGAATATGCCCATAGCCTTGCCCACCGCCCCGGTGCACTGGATACATCCGGTGCTGCAGGAGGTCCTGTGATCGGTCTGCTTCCCGGCTCAAGATCATCGGAAATCGAAAACCTTTTACCGGTGATGCTTGACACTGCAATGAAGATTCAATCCGGACATCCCGGTGCACGGTTCATGATATCGGCGGCCTCCGACAAACAGGCCGACCAGATTCAATGCATTCTCGAAACCCATGACGCTCCACCGTGCGAGGTGATCCAGGGACGACCCATCACTATTTTTAATAAGGCCCGGATGCTGATCGCCGCTTCAGGTACCGTAACCCTGGAAGCAGCCTTGTGTGCATTGCCTACGATCCTTGTTTACCGGGTATCACCGCTCACCTATGGACTGGCAAAACTGCTTGTGAAAGTAAAGTATGTCGGCCTTGCCAATCTCATTGCCGGTGAGCCGGTAATGCCGGAACTGCTGCAGTCCGATGCAAATCCGGAGACCATCAGCCGCGCCGCTTTCCAGATGTTGGATGACCCGGATCACTACCGGAAAAAACTTGAGATTGTACGCCGGCGGCTGGGAACACCCGGTGCACCGAAACGTACGGCACGAATCATTCTCAGCATGATATCGGGGCTGACAAAAACGAAACCTTCCGAAACTACGGAAAACACTCCCGGTTCCGAAGGATAAATCATTATGAAGTTGAATTGACAAATTTGGATGAAACTGATTAGAGTAAGTTTATCATAAGATGTCGAAACCTTTGGATTGTTCACCCAATAAGGACTTTAGCTTAAATGACGCTTGAACTGACCCTGTTAATCATCTGTCTATTTTTATCCGGCTTTTTTTCATCATCGGAGACAGCACTCTTTTCCATCTCAAAGGTGAAGGCACTTCATATCGCCAAAGACGGTTCAAAGACCGGCCAGCTCATCATGGAGATGAAGGAAAATTCCCACACCCTGCTGACCACCATACTCATTGGCAACAATCTTGTAAACATCGGTGCCTCAGCCCTGGCAACGGCCCTTGCCATTGCCCATTTTGAATCCAATGCCGTGGGAATTGCCACCGGTGTGATGACCCTGCTTATCCTGGTATTCGGAGAAATTTTTCCAAAATCCTTTGCCAATCACAACAATGTCCTGGTATCCCGGGCGGTGATTTATCCCCTGTACTGGCTGTCCAGATTATTCTGGCCATTGATCTTCGTTCTTAACGTCATCCCCAGACTTCACGGCACCATTGATAACGCCCAGGAGGCCGTCACCGAAGATGAACTTATGACCATGGTGGAAGTGGTGGAGGAAGAGGGAGAAATCAAGGAACAGGAAAAGGAGTATATCACCAATATATTCGAGTTTGACGACACCTCCTGTTCGGAAATAATGACCCCAAGAGCGGACATGTTCGTGGTGGACATCTCTGAAGAACTTGATATTAAAAATATTCTGAAAACAGGCTTTTCAAGAATCCCTGTCATCGAAGACTACATTGATGAAATTATCGGTATCCTTCACGTTAAAGATCTGTTTGCAGAATTTCAAAAACAGGTGGCCGGCGGCCAGGAGATTACGATTCTTGACGTAAAAAACATCATGAAAAAGCCTTACTTTATTCCGGAATCCAAGAAGCTTGACTCACTGCTTCAGGAGTTCAAGAATAAAAAAAGCCATATGGCGGTTGTGGTTGACGAACACGGCGGTGTATCAGGCATTGTCACCCTTGAGGATGTGGTTGAGGAAATCTTCGGAGAGATTACCGATGAAACCGACCAGAACACCCCGGATATCGTCCGCCTTAAGGGAAAGAAATGGCTGGTGGCAGGCAGGGTGGATGTGGACGATCTGAACAAGGAACTCCCGGAGATAAGAATTCCCGAATCCGCAAACTATGATACCTTTTCAGGTTTTTTTCTCGAGCAGATCGAGCGGATACCGTCCCAGGGAGAATCCATCCGCATCAACAACTGGGTGATTACGGTCAAGGACATGGACGGCAACCGGATTCAATCCTTCATCGTCAGATCGGCGGATGAACCTGTGGGCCAGTAGTTCCGGGACTTATTAAAAAAAAATAAAACCGTTACTTGACATATATAAAACAGCCGTATAAGTTCATAGCGTTCTATGTACAGAAACGGATTCGGAATTTAAGAAAGAACAGACACAAAAAATAGTACAAATGAATTTCACCGCCGACAGCTACTTTTATTTTTTTGGGCCCTTTTTTAAGGGCTGCGCCTGTCTGTGGTGAATCTGAAGTAAACCCAAGTTCCCAACCAAGAATCAACCGCAGCAGGCACCGCCTGATGCGGTTTTTTTATTTTAGGGACACAATTATGAGGCATGACCATGGATCAAAATGACCGGCCCGACAATCCCCTGGTCCCGTTGAGGGAGGAGATAGACAGGATTGATTCCCGTATCCTGGAACTGATCAACCGGCGACTCCGCATCGGCGAGCAGGTGGGTGCCGTAAAAAAGAAAGAGGGAAGCCAGATCCTCGACCGGGTCCGGGAGCGGATGGTGATCGAGAATCTGTCCAGCATCAACCAGGGCCCTGCGGACAAGGAACTTATCCAGTATATCTTTAACGTCATCATCACGGCCACCCGGGAAATCCAAAAGCCAAAGACCATCGCATATTTAGGGCCCAAGGCCAGCTATACCCACATTGCGGCGCTCAATCATTTCAAGCATTCCGGACGGTTTGTCCAGCAGCCCAACCTCTTTGACATTTTCAGGGATGTGGAACGGGGCCAGAGCCATTTCGGTGTCGTGCCCGTGGAAAACTCCATCGAAGGGGCGGTGAACCACACCCTGGATCTCTTCGGTGAGTTCAACCTGAATATCATCTCCGAACACTATGAACCGGTATCCCACGATCTGCTGTCTATCACCGGAGAACCTTCGGATGTGAAAACCATCTACTCACACCCACAGGCCATTGCTCAGTGCAAGGGCTGGCTGAAGAAAAAATTCTCCCATGTGGATGTGATGGAAACCACCTCCACTTCCAAAGCCGCCCAGATGGCCTCACAGGATGAAAGCGTCGCCGCCATTGCCAGTCAGAAAGCCGCCCACATATATGAGTTGCTGCCCGTGGAATCCAAAATCCAGGACCGCAGCGGCAACGTGACCCGTTTTCTGGTCATTGGCAAAGACCAGCCCCCCAAAACCGGGCGGGATAAAACCAGTATCATGTTCGCCACCTCACACAGTCCCGGCGCGTTGTTTAAGGCGCTGGCACCCATAGACCGGGCCGGGCTGAACATGGTTAAACTGGAATCCAGACCCACCCGCCACCAGAACTGGAGTTATTACTTCTTCATGGACATCGAAGGCCATATCCAGGATGATATCGTTGCCGAGACCGTGGAAGAGATTAAAGCCGTTACCCTGACCCTGAAAACCCTGGGCTCTTATCCGGCCTTCATCAAAGAGGAGCCGCTGTCGTGATCACCTCTACTACGACCTTATACTGTGTGCTGGGAAATCCCGTGGTTCACTCGAAAAGTCCTTTGATCCACAATGCGGCCTTTAAACACTTGGGTATAGATGCTGCCTATCTGGCCTTTTCACCGGACCACACAAAAGCGGCTGTCCGTACAACCATGGATGCCATCCGGACCCTGAACATCGGTGGGGCGTCGGTCACCATCCCTTTTAAGGAAGCGGTGATGCCCCACCTTGATACCATCGATACCATGGCCAAACGAATCGGTGCCGTGAACACCATCGTCAATCGTGAAGGACAGCTGGAGGGGTATAACACGGATTGCGAGGCAGCCATCGCCCCGCTGCGCCCCTTCGGCATCCGGGGTAAGACCGTATGTATCGTCGGAGCGGGAGGCGCCGCCCGGGCTGTTGCCCACGGCATTGCCGATGAGGGTGGCAAAGTTATTATCGTCAATCGGACAGCAGAAAAGGGCAGGGCACTTGCCGAACGTATAGACGGAACCTTTGTTCCAACGGAGCTGGCTGCGGATGTTGATGCCCAGGTGGTGATCAACACCACCAGCCTCGGCATGGCGCCAAATACAGAGGCCCTCTCTTTTCCGGAAGAAGCCCTCCATCCCGGCACCGTGGTCATGGATGTGGTCTACACCCCCATGGACACCTGTTTACTTAAAACCGCACGTGCCAAAGGATGCACCACTATCGACGGCCTGTCCATGTTTGTGGCCCAGGCCGCTGCCCAGTTTACCCTCTGGACCGGACAACATCCCGATACCGAACTCATGAAACGAACCGTACTTGAAAATCCTTAAGGAGACCATCAATGAAACCCCTGAGCCCCAGAACACTCACAGACCAGACCGTCCGGATACCGGGATCCAAGAGTATTTCCCACCGGATGATGATCTGTGCCGCCCTTGCCGAGGGTAAATCCGTCATCCACAATGCATTGAAAAGCGAAGACCTTTCTCTGACCTGCCAGACCCTCTCCTATATGGGTGCAAAAATAGATGAAATCTCCGACGCCGTCACCGAAGTCACCGGGTTTGCAGGAAAACCGACGCCCTTTGCAGATCCCATTTATCTTGGCAACTCCGGAACCTCCATGCGGCTTTTGGCCGGCATTGCCGCTTTAGGGCAGACCCCATACACCCTGACCGGTGATGAACGGATGTGCCAGCGCCCCATGAACGAACT
>JAKSBB010000904.1 GCA_022361315.1 Desulfobacterales bacterium | reverse complement strand
ACGGATCACTCCCCTTACGACACCGGTTCCTATGCCTCCTCCACCACCTTTGTCACCGGCACTTCCGTGATCAAGGCTGCCAAGGCGCTGATCCAAAAGATGACGGAGATGGCCGCAAGAAAACTGAACGCAGTGCCCGAAGATTTAGAATTTGACGGCACCGCCATCTTCGCCGGCACCCCCGATGGTGATACCGCCATCACCGTGGAGGACCTGGCCCGTAAACTGGCCGTGGGCAACGGCGCATGTCTTTCAGCTGCCGCCACCCATTCCAGCCCGGTGTCCCCGCCGCCCTTCATGGCCGGATTTGCGGACATTGAACTGGATCTTGAAACAGGCAAGGTTGAGGTGAAAGACTATGTGGGTATTGTTGACTGCGGCACGCCCATCAACCCCAACCTGGCCCGGGTACAGACCGAGGGTGGCATTGTCCAGGGCATCGGCATGGCCCTCTACGAAGACATCACCTACAACAGCACCGGCAAAATGATGAATTCAAGCTTTATGCAGTACAAGATCCCCTCCCGGAAGGACATCGGGGATATCCGGGTGGAGTTCGAGAGTTCCTACGAACCTTCGGGCCCCTTCGGCGCGAAATCCATCGGTGAAGTGGTCATTAACACCCCGGCGCCGGCCATTGCCAATGCCATTGCCAATGCCTGCGGGGTCCGTTTGCGGCAACTGCCCATGAAAGCGGAAGACGTACTATTGGGGATCCATGCCCGGAAAGATTGAGAGGGAAGGAAACGCGGCCAAAATCCCGGCCCTGACAGAATTGACCATCGGTATTAAAGGCGGCGGAGACCTTGCCACCGGCATTGCCGTCCGGCTTTTCAGGTCCGGTTTTACCCGCATTTTTATCATGGAAGTCCCGGCACCCACCACTATCCGGCGGCAGGTGGCCTTTGCATCGGCCCTTTACGAGGGAAAGATCACGGTGGAAGGCATCACCGCGGTAACGGCAAAAGGTACACCTGATATCCATACCGCCTGGAAGAACAAGACCGTGCCTGTCCTGGCAGATCCGGAATGGGCAAGCATTTCCGGCATTCGCCCCGACGTTCTGGTGGATGCCGTCATCGCCAAAAAAAATCTGGGCACCCAAATCACAGATGCCCCCCTCACCATTGCCCTGGGCCCCGGCTTTACTGCAGGCAGGGATGTGGATGCGGTGATCGAAACCCGGCGGGGCCACGATCTGGGAAGGGTCATCCGGGAAGGTAACGCACAGCCCAACACTTCACGGCCGGAGGCTGTGAAAGGATTCTCTTCAGAACGGCTGCTCCGTTCGCCGGGGCATGGCATCTTCACCGCTACGGCACGGATCGGGGACCACGTAACCGCCGGACAGATTCTGGGACATGTTGACAAAAACCCTGTGCGGTCCGGCATCACCGGCGTTATTCGGGGCCTGATCCGGGACGGATTACCCGTAACTGCCGGTAGAAAAATCGGTGATGTGGATCCAAGGAATGACACCCGCTACTGCGGAACGGTATCGGATAAGGCAAGATCATTAGGTGGGGCGATACTGGAGGTCATCCTTGACAGATTCAACCGCTGAAAAGGCATCCTTAAAGGGCAATGGACGATTCGCCGGCCTTATCCTGGCGGCGGGTAAGGCCTCCCGGATGGGCCGGCTGAAACAACTGCTGCCCTATCAGGGCAAACCCATCCTTTCCCACACCCTTGACCATGCCGCCACCTCCGGGGTATCCCCCCTGATTCTCGTTCTGGGATGCGGACAGGACAGGATTTTAAGGGCATTGCCGGAGCCACCGGCCGACGTCATCCTCAACAGCGCCTGGGAATGGGGCATGGCCTCTTCCATTGCCGCCGGGATTGGACACCTGGAACGGATATCCCCCGGT
>JAKSBB010000502.1 GCA_022361315.1 Desulfobacterales bacterium | reverse complement strand
TGAGGCATCCACCATGGCAATACAGCCCACGGACATCTCCACATCCTCATCCCTGAACCCCCGGTTGAGGCGGTATTGAATGGCGGTCACGGAATATTTGCCCGCCAGCACTTCCCTGTAGGCATCCAGCACATCCCGGCCCCTGATATTCAGCAGGGTTTTATACTGGCCGGCAAAGGAGGCATCCAGGGTATCTTCCCCAAGGGCGCTGCTTCTCAGGGCAAAATAAATTTCCGTGCCGCAGTTCGCCTGAATCTCGTCAACCGCAGCGGTGATCCGCCGGGCAAGGTCGCCGGGAATCCGGGCATTGCGGATCAGGGCCTGGATTTCCGTGCTCAGCTGATGCACCTGGGCAATGTCATCGGAAAGCAGCAGTTTGAATCTCCGGTTGATTTCCGTGTGAAGACCGTTATCCCGAAAGATAGTGTCACAGGCTGAGGCTGTTATAACAAAGCCGTCCGGCACATTGACGCCCAGCCGGTTTTTCAGTTCACCCAGGTTCGCCATCTTCTGGCCGACGCTGTCCGACATGGCGCTGTCTATCTCAGACATGTTGATGATCAGCCGGGTATCCCGTTTACCGGGGGCTCGGTTCAGGACGGCATCGATCTGCAGGGAAATCCGTTGATGACTTTCTTTTAAACGCGGATATTTGTCCGGGGCCAGCCGGTCCATCTTGCGGATCATCCGGTAGACGCTGACCAGGACTGCGGTAACATTGGCCCGGACCACCGACATGCCGAAGGGGGCCGGGTCTTTGAGCAGTCTTTCAATCTCCGCAAATCCTTCCAGGGCACCGGTGTTGGCCGTCAGGATCTGCCTGAAGAAAAAATACCTTGCCTTGAAATCCCGGCGGGCATCTTCCGGATTCTCCACAGGTACTGCAGGTGTCCCGGTAAAAAGCTGCCTGATTTTATGTAGCCCGATTTTATGTAAAAGGCCGCGTGTCATATATTCTCCGCAGGTAAGCGGGGAGACCTGAACGGTCTCCCCGCGGCGCATTACCCGTTAATGTTCAAGCCTGAGCCCCAGGCCTTCGAACAGGAACATGATGGCAAAACCGTACCAGACGGTATAGACCACGTAAAAGGCCAGTGAGAATACCACCACACCGAGCTTTTCCGAAATCTTCCGGGGTTCGATCTTGTAGAAGTTATAGGAGGTTTCCACCCCTTTTTTGCTCACCGTGGTGACCACTTTGGCCGCCTTGAACAGCTTCTGGTTTTTCAGTTCCTTGTCCATGAGCTTTGTGAGGGTCCACCAGGTGTAGAGGGCCCGGCGTTCGTCCATGCCGTACTTATCCCTGACCTGCTCTCCTTTATTGTTGTACATCAGATCCGCATCTTCAAGGCAATTGTCCAGCAGTTTGCCCAGATCGCCGCCGATACGCAGTTTGGTACCGTCCTGCTCGGCTGTTACTCCGGAAGCCCGGAGCAGCGGCAATGCCTGTGCCGCGGCGTCCGTACCGGTCATTTCAAGGGTCATGGAGACCTGGCTGCCGGCCAGCGGGGCCGATGCCTCTTTCAGCTCGGGAATATAATATGCCGAACCTTTGGATATGGAATTATAGAGGTTGTCCAGGTATTCCAGGCCGTTTTTGCCGCCGCTGAACAGCGGCATGAAAATCAGGATAAACACGGCCGTAAATGAGGCCATCAGGACGCTGCCTTTGATTAACATTGCTTTTTGGGATTTCATCTTGTCTCCTCCCCGCCCTTAAGGGTGCCGATATTCTTTAAAAAGGTGCCGATTACCCAGACACTGAACAGGCCGATAACGATGAAGAAGGCCCAGATGCCGATGGTATTCAGCAGATCTCCGAATTGTTTTGAAATGGGAATCATCCCCATCTCCCCCAGTTTGCCCGGCAGGGCGAAAATACGGTTCACGAATCCGGCCAGTACGGCCATGGCGTAGAATCCGCGGATGGTGATCCCTTTAACAACTTTGGTCACCATAGCGCCGATCTGGACACCCAGGAGGGACCCCAGCAGCATGCCCATGGCAAGGGTGTAGAAAATAAACCCGTAGACCGCATACTGGCTGATACCGGCATAACCGGCCGTAAATACGATCTGGAAGATGTCCGTACCCACGGTGGTCATGGAAGAGACCCCGAGCATGTAGACAAAGATGGGGAAGGTCAGAAAACCGCCGCCCACACCCATGATACCCGCAGCCAGGCCCACCAGGGCGCCGCTGAGTACCAGGAATACCCAGGAAATGCTTCTGCCGCCGGGAACAAGATCATGATCGAATTTCACCATGGGGGGAATTTTAAGGGACTGGAGCTTTTTGGGGAGGTTGCCCATTTCAGTGCCTTCTCCGCCGTGGGCATCACCAGAATCCGCATCTCCGGACTTTCTGGCCTTCAGGTAGTCAAACAGGGCATAGAATCCAAGGAAACCCAGCATCAGGGAGTAAACCGTGGTGATGAAGGCGTCACTGAGAACCGGGTTGATCTCATAGAGGACACGGTTGATCAGGCCGCCGGCCGTGGCTCCGATGATGGCGCCGATGAGAAACACCAGGGCGAGCATGACGTTTACATTCCCCAGTTTTCTGTGGATGACGCTGCCCATGATGGCCTTGGCAAAGATGTGGAACAGATCGGTGCCCACCGCAAGGATACCCTTGATACCCGCACTCATGAGGGCAGGAGCGATGATAAACCCGCCGCCGGCACCGATACAGCCGGTGATCAGGCCGGCACCCAGTCCGATGAGGATGGAAACGATGAATATGCCGGTGGTATAAAATGCCGGGCTGTACGCTTTTTTACCGCCCAGCAGTTCGGGAAGCGTGCCGGTGAAATCGTCTGCAAATGCCCAGCCCCCGAGGATGATGGGAAAAAGCATCAGCATTAACAGCATCAACCGCTTTTTGTCCTTAAGTATGGTTGTGGACACGTTGAGTTCCCAGCGGGCGTGTGCCCGGGCGCCCATCATCATAAACCGGCCCCATTGTTTAAAAAAATTCATTACTCCTGTCTCCTAAATTTAATTAATTTGGTTAATTCAGTTCAGTTAATTTGTACAAATTAACCGGTTCGAATTAACTGGTTAAGTTAATTTGTCCAAATTAACTGGGTTAATAAAATGCTGAATCGTTCCTGTACCATCAGCTTGGTTTTGCTTGTATCAATTGGATCTTGTCGTAGGCGTCCTCAAGACGGTAAATGAGGTCATCGATTTCCACCGGCTTCATCAGATAGTCGAACGCCCCTTCTTCCATGCCCTGCCTTGCCGTTTCAACACAGGTGTTTCCGGTGAGCAGAATGACTTCGGAAAAGGGGTTTTCCGCTTTTATACGCCGCAGTGTCTCCAGGCCGTCCATGCCGGGCATGCAGACATCCAGTACGACGATGTCCACAGGGTGGCGGCTGAGCCGTTCCAGTCCCGCAGCTCCGGAGTTGGCAATGCTTGCGCGGATATGTCGTTTCTCAAGCCGCTTGACAAGCACATTCAAAAAGGCCTGTTCATCATCGATGAAAAGGACGTCTATGAACACTCTATCCATGGTGATTTCCTATGGTCTCCCTGATGGTGGCCGTTAATTGTTCAATACCGCAGGGCTTGATCAGGTAGGCTGCCGCTCCCAATGACATGCCTTCCCGGGCGGAGTCTTCCCACCCGTGTCCGGTGAGCATGATTACCGGCATATCAGGCACCATTTTTTTAAAAATTTTCAGTACATCAATACCGTCCATGTCCTCCAGTTTCAGGTCCAGAACCGCACAGTGAAAATCCGTGTTCCTCAGTGTCCGGATGGCTTCTGATCCGCTGTGGGTACGGGTAACCCGAATGCCGCGCAACAGCATGCGTTTGGCCAGTATCTCCGTGAACCCGGTTTCATCGTCCACAATGAGCACCTGTAGAAGCCCGGTTTGTATTTTTTCTGCTTCACCCATGATTCGCCTTATGTCATCAGGGCCGGCGCGAGGTGATTTCCTTGAGCCGGGCCTCCATTATTTTTTCTTCGTGCCGCCGTTTCTTGTTTGCCGCCTCATCGACCTTGGCGATGAGGTGATTGATGTCGCAGGGTTTGGTCAGATAGTCTGCAGCGCCCAGTTTCATCCCTTCTATGCCGGATCTCACCGAAGCGTGGC
>JAKSBB010000556.1 GCA_022361315.1 Desulfobacterales bacterium | reverse complement strand
TTCCCCGTCAATATGGGTGATAAAGTGGTTGTTGACGGCCGCAATCAGGGTGTTTAACTGGTTGAGGTCCAGCATGGCGTCCTTGGGCAAGGCATCCAAATCTTTAAAATTTTCCGGGCAGAAATCCACCATTCCCTCACCGTCCGTCTCAATGTAAATGGGCAAGCCGTGGGTGCGGCAGATGATCGGCCGGGCCTTGTACAGCATGCAGGCATGTCCGATGAGCAGGGGGCATTTCGCCTGATCGTCTCCATCTTTTCCGATTTCATCCAGAATGAGACGCTGTTGGTTTTCCGGCAATTCAGAAAAGGCCCGGGAAAGCGCAAAGGCCTCCACCGGGAAAAGGCTAAGAAACCTGCAACAGTCATCACATCCTTTTTCACAGGAGATATGGGATGAAAATTTATCCGTGACGCCACGGACGTGACTGTCGATCCGTTCCAGCAGGTCATCATAGTTTTTCAACAGAGGGTCGAGGGGGGCTTCAGGCATTCAGCAATCCTTATTTTTTTCTTGTCACCTCAATGGGTGTTTCTACCGCAGTATACGCAAGTTTCAGTTAAATGAAAACGGGGAGATGCCCCCTTTATCTTTGATGAAATCCAGGACGCGGTCAAAGTATTGCCCCTGCCGGTCCGGAGAATGGGCGTCGGATCCGAGAATCAGGGGGATACCCATGGTTTCCGCCCTTCGAAGTATCCAGGGGGAAGGGTAGGTGGCACAAGCATGATGATTGAGCCCGTTCATGTTGATTTCCAGCCGGAGGCCGTTGTCACGGATGGTTTCCAGGGTGTCGTGAATCAGGGCCTGATACCAGTCATCCCTTTCATCAAAATAACGGTTGTTCCGGTTGTGTTTTTTTATGACGTCCATATGACCCGTCACATTGAACCACCCTGTGGCGGCTGCTTCCCGGATCAAGGCGTAATACTGGGTGCAGAATTCCCGGATGTCGTTTTTAAACACGGCCTCAAGTGTGGTGGTGAATTCATCTTCCCGGCCGTTTACCATGAAATGCCCCCGGTCGGTGACAATGCCGTGGATGGATACCAGAAGCATATCCCAGTCCTTGGCGATGATTTCTCGAATCCAGTCCATGTGGCGGGGAATATATTCAACTTCAAGCCCGGCCAGTATGGTCAGATCCTTTCCGAATTTCTGCCGGGCCTGATCAATCTCTTTGCGATAGGCTGTCAGGCGGTTTCGCTCCATGGCATACCGGGTGTCAAAGGGAAGGGGCATATGATCGGTGATCGTGATGGTGGTCAGCCCTTTTTCGACTGCAGATGCCGCCATGTCCTCTATGGTGGCGCTGCCGTCGGAATAGGTGGAGTGCATGTGGCAGTCCAGGTGAAGATCTATGGTCAAATGGTCCTCCGGGAATTGGTGGGGGCTGACACCCCGCGTTTAGACGGGATGCCAGCCGGTAAAGTGTAACTCTATCACAAGGGTGTGAGTTTCTTGCTAGCGCGTGGTTTTATGCTAGCTGTTATCGGGAAATTTTATGGTGATTTTCCGTTTTCCCTTTTTTTCTTTAATCCCCACGGACAGGTCCAGGCTGGAGTCCATCATCCCCAATGCAAGGGCTGTTTTCCCCTTGTCTCCCTCGATATGGGTGATGTCCCGCACCGCCTGGAATATATCATTACCCACGGCATCACCGGGGGACGGCAGTTCGGTCTTTCTATATTCGGCAACGACTTTTACCCCCCCCTTACCGTTCTCCTTGAGGGTGATCTTGTCCGCATTGGCGTTGACACCGTGAAGGGCCGTAAGTGCCAGCCATTTCAGGGCGGCATCGTTTGTATCTTTATCCTGTACCAGGTCGGACATTTCTTTTAAGGGGTCCGTACCTGAAAAACAGGCGCAAAGCTCCTGGATCTTGAGATGTAAGTTTTCTGAATCTTTCATGAATCGTCTCCTTTCGATAAAAGGTTACCCACTAAATATAATCAGGGGGGTGGGGGCTGCAATGGCGGCCCTGAATTTTTTGTTTGCCAGCATTTGTTAATTTTGACTTGACAGTCCAAATCTTTGTAAGTAAGTATTACTTACCTTTGGATGCCCCGGATTGACAGGGGATTCATTCAATTGACATTTATATGAAAAGAAACAGACCGACCTATGAAACACAGAGGCAAGACCAACCCGCCCGGCCGCATAAAAATCATGAAGTCCTTTTCCAAGCTGATGAAGGAGAAGGATTTCCATTCCATTACCACCGCAGAAATCGCCAAGAACGGTGACGTGACCGAAGGCTTGATTTACAAGTACTTCAAAGACAAAAAAGATCTGCTTTACCAGGTGCTCAACGAGCATTTCATGGAGTTTCAGACCAAGATCGAAAGCCGTGTTTCCTATGAAATCACCTGTGTGGAGCAGTTGGAGGTGATTATTTTTTCCAGCCTGGAAAGCTATGCCGAGAATCGTCTTTTTTCCAAGATGCTGCTGCTGGAAGTGCGGACCTCCCCGGCCTTTTTTAACTCCTCTGCTTACGGGATGGTCCAGAAGTATGCCGCCACGATTCTGGAGATCATTCAGAAGGGTATTGAGGCGGGAGAGCTGAAAGAGGATACGGACCCCTACCTGCTGAGAAAAGTAATTTTAGGGGCCATCGAACACGCCTGCCTGGGAGAGATTATCTTCGGCAGGGAACTGGACATCGACCACACATCAACCGGTATTTCAGATATCATATTCAACGGAGTGAGAACATGACAGATATTGGACAGATCATCAATGCCGCTATAAACGCCGGTAAATCCAGCCTGAATGAAGACCGGGCCAAAGAGATATTCCGACACCTGGGCATGCCTGTGGTGGCTGAAGAAAAGATTGAGGCCAACGCAGGTATGACGGATGCCGTCCTTGCTGCAGGCGGGCAATTGGGCTGGCCGCTGGTGCTCAAAGGGCTGGGAGAGAATATCCTTCATAAAACCGAAGCCGGCCTGGTAAAGGTGGGGATCGGTGGGCCCGGGGAATTGGCTGCGGCAGTGGCGGATATCAGGGAACGTGCCGGTGACGAACTTGATACGCTGCTGGTTCAGCCCATGGTACAGGGGCGGCGGGAATTTGTTGCCGGTATGTTCAGGGATGCCCAATTCGGCCCGGTGATTATGTTCGGTCTGGGCGGTATCTTTACCGAGGCTCTGGCAGACATTGCATTTCGCATCGCACCCCTGTCCGATGCAGATATGGAGGATATGATCGATGGTCTGGATGCCCGGAAGCTTCTGGGGGCCTTCCGGGGGGAGGCTGCCGTGGACAGGGCCGCCTTGAAATCGGTGCTGAAAGGATTGTCTGATCTGGCCTGTGAGTTTCCGGCCATCCGGGAGATGGATGTGAACCCCCTGATCGTTCAGCCGGACGGCCGCCCCGTGGCGGTGGACGGACTGATCATTCTGGGGGGCGACGAGACTTCAGCGAAAAAGCCTCCCGCTATAGATCTAAAGGTATTAAATGCCTGCTTCTACCCTGAATCCATTGCCTTTGTGGGGGCCTCCGCATCTCCGGGCAAATGGGGGCATATGCTGCCCACCAATACCTTTGCCAGGGAGTTTGCGGGAGAGGTCTACCTGGTAAACCCCAAAGGCGGAAAGATTATGGGGCGCAAGGTGTACAAAAGTCTGTCCAAAATCAAAGGCGATGTGGACCTCGCCGTGGTCACGGTGCCGGCCGGCAGAGTGATGGATCTTATTCCCGAGATGGCCGAGAAAAATGTCCGGGGGATGCTGCTGATTACCTCCGGCTTCAGGGAAGTGGGTGAAGCGGGGCGGCAGTTGGAAGATGCGCTGATGGCAAAGGCAAGGGAGGCCGGCATACTGGTGCTTGGGCCCAACACCATGGGGATCTGCAACCCCCACGCCAATTTCTACACCACCGCCGCCAATGCCTATCCCATCCCCGGTTCCACCGCCCTGGTCTGCCAGTCCGGAAATATGGGCACCCAGCTTCTGGCCTTTGCCGAACAGCAGGATATCGGCATCCGTGCATTCTCCGGGTCCGGCAACGAAGCCATGGTCACCATAGAGGATTACATGGAGGCCTTCGAACGTGACGAACTCACCCGCACCGTTGTGCTTTACCTGGAGAGCGTCAAAGACGGAAGGCGGTTTTTTGAGTCCGCCTCCCGTGTTTCGAAGAAGAAGCCGGTGGTGGTGCTTAAAGGCGGGCGAACCGAGATGGGGGAAAAGGCCGCCTCCTCACACACCGGTGCCATGGCCTCCGATGCCAAGGTGTTCAACTCCGCCTGCACCCAGGCCGGGATCATCCAGGTGGAGCAGCCCATGGAACTGCTGGATCTTTCAGCGGTATTTTCCTCCCTGCCCCTGCCAAAGGGGAACCGGGTGGCCATTATGACACTTGGGGGGGGCTGGGGTGTCGTCACCACGGACCTCTGTGCCGAGCACGGGCTTGAAGTGCCGCAACTTTCGGAAGATATTATTCACCGTTTGAATGAAATCCTTCCCGACTACTGGAGCCACGGCAACCCTGTGGATATCGTGGGGGAGGGGGACCCCAATATACCCAAAACCTGTATGGAAGAACTGTTGAAATGGGAGGGTTGCGATGCCGTGATTCACCTGGGCATCCACGGCAAACGGGTCCTGGTGAACTCCATGATTGAATCCATCCTGAAAACAGATCCGGAAACGGATGAGGCGTCCGCAGGTCTTTTCAGGGATGCCCTGTTCCAGTTTGAAGAAGATTACAGCCGCTACGTCACCGAGCTGACGGAAAAGTACGAAAAACCAGTGCTCGGGGTCAGCCTGCTCACCGATGAATTGAGCCGAACCCTTTACCGGTATGATAACCTTGAATACAAGGGCGTATTTTTTCCCTCTCCGGAACGGGCGGTGAAAGCCCTGTCCGGGATGGTGCAATATCAGGCGTGGCTGTCTAAAAGGGCGAAATAGATTCAGAGAAGAGATTTTTGCAAACGAACACCGGCAGGATGAAAATGTCCTGCCGGTGTTTTGGTTATTAAGGTGAAATTAAATTTTGTGCAGTGCCAGGGGCGCCCTGCCTTCTGCCTCAAGGGCCTGGTTGGCCTGTTCCAGAAGCGGCCGGCTTGAGATAACCGCAATGCCTTTTCCGCTTTCATCCCGGGTAAAATAGGTGGCTGCGATCTTCTGGATTTTGGCCTTGTCCAGACGAAGCAGGGCATCTTTAAATCCCTTGCGGATATCGTCGGACAGCTTGGTGATTTCCCTGTAAAAGGCCTTCATGGCGGCAGGCCCCGGGGTCTCGGGTTTGTCAATGTCCGAGCAGACCTGGAGAATGGCCTCTTTGACGTCGGTTTCCGAAAACTTTCCGTCCACGATGAAATCACAGGCATCGGCGTATACATCCAGGGTCCGTTTGATATGGGGATCCCTGTATGATCCGAAGGAGAAGATGCCCTCTTCGGTATTATACATGGCAAATCCGCCGTAGGCCCCGCCCTTTTCCCGGATTTCCCGGTGGAGGAACAGGGAGCGCAGCAGTTTTGAAATCACCGCAAGCCCCGGGGAGTCTTCATGGGTGATGCGGACGGTTTTAAAGGACTGTCCCACAAAGGAAACCGAGGTGTTGGTGTACCAGCCGTCGTAGGGGCGGGTGTTTTCCCAGTCAATTTCCGGGGTGTAAAAGGCTTTTTCCGTGCCGTTGGTGAGGTTGTCGTGGATCTGCCGGATTCTGTCGTCTGCCTGCAGCAGGGACGGGGCTGACCCGATGACTGCGGGCTTGAAGTTATCTTTTTTCAGCAGGGATGCGGCGATGCCTGACAATTGCTTGCTCAGTGCATCTAAGGTTGCTTCTGCTTTGGCTTCATCCGTGACACCGGCGCTCAAATCCCTTAATCGTCTGTACTGGGCAATACCGTGCCAGAGTTCATTGATATGGGATGCCTTTGAGAGATGCTGGGCAGACAGGGATATGGCGTACCTGTGGCCCGTGGACACAATGGAGGATTCCATGGCGGCCTGGTATTGGAGAAGCAGGCTCTTCAGGCGTTCGTAATCGGTGAATCCGTATGCATTCACATACTCGTCAATCAGGTTGAACAGGTTATCGATGTTCCGGTCCAGCGCTTTTCCCTGGAGGGCCAGGAAAGAGTGGGAACCGCCTTCTTTGCTGAAATAGGACCCGGAAAACGGGGACATGGAGATGCCGCCGGTGTACAGGTCCATGCGTTCCGCCATTTCCACATACGACCGTTTTGCCGTGCCGCTGTTGGTAAATGCCTTGCAGAAGAAGGGGGCCATGGCAAAGCTGTCCGGCGGAATCAGGCCGGCACCGATGGGGCAGGTGAAGTAAAGAATCCCTGAAGTGGCTTTATCATAGGCTGCAGACAGGGAAACACCCTCAAGGGTATCCGGATGGATGATCTCGATTTCCGGGGGGACATCCGTCAGTTCCAGGGTGGGGAGGACGGACAGGTCTTCTTCTGTTTCCTGAAGGGCTTCCAGGGCTTTGGCATCCTGCTGTATCCGGTCCAGATCCTCCCGTGATAATGCGGCCAGTTTTTCGGCCAGTTCCGCACGGGTCTCGGCCACGGTTTTTTCTTCAAGGCCGGGATCCGGTTCAAGGATGAACATCAGCCGGTGGGCATTGTCCAGAAAGTACTCCTTCAACTTTCCTTCCAGAAAAGGACCTTTGTCAATTTCTTCTTTAATCCGGTCCAGGTCGTCATCAATGTTGATGCAGGCCACGGGATCTCCCCCGTGGATGACGGCGCCGGCAAAGGACAGAAGCATTTTGATGCCGAACGGATAGGGGGTGTTGGTGATTTCTTTACGGTAGAATTCAATCTGGTGTATGGCCGAGTCAATGAGATGGCGGTCTATGCCGTCTTCTGCAAGGGACCTTATGGTGGAAAAGATAATGTCTTCCACCTGGGGAGCGGCCTCCTTTGTTACATCCTTGAGCCCGCAGACAAACATGGTATCCCGGTTGTCTCCGTCAAACCCGGAACCGTCTGACAGGGCTGATCCCAGATTGCTGTCGATCAGTGCTTTGCGCAGTGGGGACGCAGAGTTGCCCAGCATAATCTGTTCAAGGATGGTGAGACAGAGTACGTCGAACCCGGAGCGGATATCCGAAGTCAGCCAGGCCAGGCAGGCCTGGTATTTTTTGGACATATCCTCCGGATCCGCATAAGCGTATGGCTTGGTCAGGCTCCGGGGGGCATCCCATCTGGGCTGGGACGGCACCTGGGTATCCATCTCCAGGTAGTCAAACCGGGACAGCACCTTGTCCTGGATGTAGGACAGGGTCTCCTCCAGGGGCAGGTTGCCGTAGGTATAGAAAAAGGCGTTGGAGGGGTGGTAATATTTGGCGTGGAAGTCCCGTAACTCCTCGTGGGTCAGGTTGGGGATATCCCTGGGCTCGCCCCCTGAGTTGTTGGCATAGGTGGTGTCCGGATAGAGTCCGTTGAGCAAGGCTCTGGACAATACCTGGTTGGGGGAGGACATGGCACCTTTCATCTCATTGTAGACCACCCCTTTGTATTCGAGTTCGGGGTTGCCGTCATCCGCGTCCGCAAGTTCCATGCGGTGCCCTTCCTGTTTGAAGCTCAGCGCGTCGATATTGGGGAAAAACGCCGCATCCAGGTAGACATCCATCAGGTTGTAGTAGTCTTTTCTGTTCTGGGTGGAAAAGGGATACATGGTCCAGTCGGATGCCGTAAACGCATTCATGAACGTGGACAGGCTTCGCTTGATCATTGAAAAAAACGGGTCTCTGACACCGAATTTCTCCGATCCGCAGAGCACGGTGTGTTCCAGAATGTGGGCCACACCGGTGGAATCCGTAGGCACGGTTCTGAAAAAGACACCGAAGGTATTTTCTTTATCCGTATTGGTAATGTGGATATGGGTGGCCCGGGTCACCTGGTGGGTCAATTCAATGAGATCTGCGTTGATGCTGGGCAGGTGTGATACCTGTTTGACCCGGTATCCGTGAATAATCTGGCCGGGTGTGAATGCGTTTGTTTCCATAAGTATATTGTCCTGGTTGTCTTTCTGGCTGCTATAGGGTTTTGTATATTCCCCGGCTGACCCGCTGTATCTTTTTTATCTTGTCCAGTCTGAAGATGATATTTCTCAGTTTTTTATCATCGAAACCCGTGGCAGCCTTGATGGTTTTGAAATTGGTGCCTTCGGGATGGTTACCGATGATTTCAAGTACAATGGCGGATGCGCTCTTTTTCTTGGTGGTTCTCGGTTTGCCGTCCTGCTTTCCGGCCGGGTTTTTTTGGTAGATCAGCTGTTCGAGTTTGTCGAGTCTTGCATGGAGGTTGCCGATATCTTCCTTGGTGGGGATATCCAGACGCTGCAAGAGCATTTTGATAAAGCTTTCCCAGTTGGTGCCAAAATCGGGTTGTTCCATTGTGCATATCTCCTTCACGGGGGTTAAGGTAAGGCTTACGTCCCGGCTGTGTCAATGGTGGAATAAGAAAGCCATGCTGTAAAAATGCAGGACGTGGGGCCGTTTCAAATTTGGGGGGTGAAGCGTTTTGCCCAAGTGAAAAACTACTTAAAAATTACTTCCGAATACTAAAGAAGTCAAGTAGTAATTTGTATGAAATAGTAAAGTAAAGAGACGGGTGGAGAACTGATTCTGGGTTCCCGATCCATTGGTACGCTCTCTTCTGTTTTTCGATACGGGCTGCATATAATTGATCAATTTTTCTGCACCTTTTCGTTTCCCTGTGGTATGATGCGGAAACGCTGTTGTATTTCTCCCCAGTGCCGGGGTGAGCAGAAAGATTAAGTTAAATCCAGATGAGCTAAAAGAAGAAAGGAAAGTGGATATGACACACCCCGGTGAGTTGTTGAAAAGAGGAAACCTGTATGCGGGCAAGGAATTGGGTCAGAATTTTTTGTCCAACCCGGCCACGGCCCAGATGATTGTTGACCGGACCGGTATCAACCGGGAGACGTTTGTTCTGGAGATCGGACCCGGCTTAGGTGCACTGACCGTACCGTTGGCAAAGTCTGCCGCCAGGGTGGTGGCCGTGGAAAAAGACCGGCGCCTGATTCCTTATCTGGAGGCTGAACTTGCCGAAGCCGGTGTGGAAAATGTCTCCATTATCAATGCAAATATTCTGAAAACCGATATCGCGGAAATTGCCGGAGAGAACCGCCTGACGGTGATGGGTAATTTACCTTATAACATCTCTTCCCAGATTCTTTTTCAGCTGGTGAAAACCCGCTCCGTGGTGGATGCCGCTTTTCTTATGTTTCAGAAGGAGCTTGCGGTGCGTCTCATGGCGGCCCCCGGGGGCAGGGACTTTTCCCGGCTGTCGGCTGTGGTGCAATACGCCGCACGCATCAGTCATCTTGCCGAGATTCGCCCAAATAGTTTTTTCCCCAGACCGGATGTAGATTCCACCGTCCTCAGGTTTGATTTTTTTGATGACCAGGGGCTTGGTCCCGAAGAGGAAGATCTGCTTTTTGCGGTGATTAAAGCGGCCTTTTCAAAGCGGAGAAAAACATTGAAAAATGCCATGTCCGGGGGAGAGTTGGGGCTGAAGAAACCCGTGGCGGGCGAGATCCTGGAAGCTGCCGGGATTGATCCGGTTCGACGGGCGGAAACCCTTTCCATAAAAGAATTTACCGCTCTGGGCGAAGCTGCCTGGCGAATACTGAAGGAATGACCATGATCGATGCAACCTTCTCCATAGGTCATCTGATCGAAATCGTCCGGGATGGCGGATCCGTCCAGACCGGGGTGGATGTGTACGATCGGGACGGGACATTGCTCCTGGCCGGGGATGTGGTGGTCGATCAGGTGAAGCCCCTTGAGATCATCAAGCGGAACGGATTGAGATCCGTGCCCATTGCCGCAGGCGGGGGACTCTTTGATCAAGGCGGTAACCGGATCCCGTCGGATGGAGAGGCCGGCAGGGCGCCAATGAAGGGTGCGGGCCCCGAAGCCGGCCATCCGGAGCCGGATTCTGCTTCGGCAGAGACGGATATTACCCGCCGCCTCATGGAAATCCAGGATATCCGCAATGAAGCCCTTCTCAAGTACGGCCAGGCAAAGGACTGTCTGAAAAAGGCCTTGACCCAGGTCCGGGAGACCAACGGTGAGTTTGATGCCGGAGACGTGGCCGACCAGGTCAGGAAACTGACGGCTTTTTCACTGGGGGCGGATAATCCGTTTTCCTATATGGGTAGGGAATTGTTCTTTTACGATGACTATCTTTACAGCCATGCGGTCAATGTCTGCGCCATGGGCACTGCTGTTCTTCATCGCTTCAACCGGGCGTTTTCCCGGAGTATTGAGAATACATTGTGGGCAGAGACAGCCGGTGAAAATCCTGACACTCCGCCGAAGTTTTCCTATTACTACCCGGACGACATGGCGGAGATGGCTTTGGGATTTTTCATCTTTGACATGGGCAAGGCACTTGTCCCGGAAGACCTGCTGAACAAGACATCGAAACTGAGCCGGGATGAACTCTCGATGATCCGGCGTCACTCTTACGAGTTCGGCTCACAGATTCTTGACAAAAATCAGCTGGCCAATTCAGTGCTCACCAGCATTGTCAGATATCATCATGGTCCCATGTATGAGGGGGAGGCAAATTGTTATCCCCGAGACAAGCAGGTGGGAGATATCCCGGCCTATGTGAGGATCTGTAAGTTGATGGACAGCTATGACGCCATGATTTCCAAGCGTAGCTACCGGGATGCCCGGAATCAGGTGACCGCAGCCACCGAACTCTTCCGTACCTACGTGAAAAAAGACCCCATGCTCCAGTTGATCCTCCATGCCTTTGTCTCCAGTATCGGACTGCATCCCCCGGG
>JAKSBB010000375.1 GCA_022361315.1 Desulfobacterales bacterium | reverse complement strand
GTTCGGTATTGATTTTAAACGGTTTATGGACCTTCATTTCAAAATCACCCTGTCCAGATCCCGGGCCAAGGCCGTCATCCAGGTCATCCGGGCCAATCCGAAACTGCTGGATCTCACCTGTATCAAATATTATCTGGCCTGGTATAAGATCTCCTACGGCACCACCTCAGATGACAAGATTTCCGCCTGGCTGGAGAACCTCCGTCAGAAACAAAAAACGGAAGATGCCCCGCCGTTCCTCATCGCCCACGGCCTGGACCCGATGTATCCCATAGACGGAGACGTCCGCTACCACTTTCCCACCGATTTTCTCCACGCAGGCCGGGTAAACGATGACGGCAGCATCAACTTCAGAGACAGGGGAGAAATCCCCTTTGTTAAAACCAATACCTTCCTGGCGGTTAAACTCCCCGCGTCCGAAGGTAAGCCCGGTGTTGACGTCACCGGCAAAGAAATTTCGGTTCAGGAACCTTTGGAAAAGACCTTCGAGGCCGGACCGGGCACCACCCTCTCCGAAGACGGTAGAAAAATATATGCGGCCTGCGACGGCCAGCCCCATCTGGATGCCAGGGGCAGAATCAGTGTCTGCCCCGAAATGACGGTGGACGGCGACCTCGGCTTTGAAACCGGTGACGTGATCTTTGACGGCAACGTGGTGGTCACCGGCCGGGTCAAGGAGGGATTCAAGGTGAAATGCGCCTCCCTGACCGCATTGGAGATCCAGGGGGCGGAGGTGGACATCACCGGAGACCTGAATGTATCTCTGGGCATCGTGGATACGGAACTGGTAAACGTCAAAGGTTCGGTTCAGGCCAAGTTCATCCGGAACTCAAAAATCAATGCCTTCGGGGACCTCATCGTGCAACGGGAAATCGTGGACTCCCGTATCCGGCTATCCGGTGCCTGTATCAACACTGCCGGCAGCATCATCAACTCGGAGATCTCTGCCAATATGGGCATCGATGCCGGCACCATCGGTACGGATTCGGCCATGCCCTCCACCCTCACCGTGGGCAAGGATGAACAGACCCTGAGGCTGGTGGCCATGCTGGACGGCGATATCCGTGTCAATCTTGAAACGGTGGCGGAACTGAACCGTGAAATCGAGGCCCTTGAGAAAGAGGACCAGGACCTCCACGGACAGATTGCCCAGCACGCCACGGTCCAGGACCGCGCCCAGCTGGGAATCAACCAGATTAGAACAAAAATTTCAGGCCTCCAGGCAGCCGGCAATATGGCCGCCTTTCAAAAGGTGAAACTGGCCATGGCAGGAATGGAAAAGGATGCAGCGGAGGCGGAGGCCGCAATCAATGATGGATTTGAACGCCAGGATGCCATTGCCAGGGAAATTTCAGGAAAGCGGGACCGCATCACCCAACTCCACGGAGCCAATACCGAATTTACGGATGAAAAGAAACGCCTGCTGGAATATACGGCCACCAAACCCCCGAAACCCCAGGTCCGTATTGCCCGGACCATCCGCTCCGGCACCCAAATAATAGGGCCGAACACCACCTATACCCTTCACCGGGATGACCGTCACTGTCAAATTGCCGAAATCGCCCGCAAAGCCGAGGATGCCGGGGATATTATCTTCCATGAGATGAAAACCGGCGCTTACTAACCGGATCTTCAGGGTAGTATTTTTCTAAACAATCCTCACAAATTCCATGTGAAAATACAGCTTCGGAATGTTTATCAATATAATCTTCAAGTTGATTCCAATATCCATTGTCATCTCTTATTTTTTTACAATGGGAACAAATTGGCAGTAGCCCGCTTAATTTCTTTACATCATCAAGGGCCTTTTGAAGTTTTTCTTTCTCGTTTTGCAATTGTTCGTTTGTGGCTTCCAACTGATTGGTTCTCTTTTTTACCCGGGATTCCAGTTCAGCATTTAAATGCCTAAGATTTGATTCACTTTCTTTTAGCTGTAATTCAGTTTTTATATTTTTTTGGACATAATTAAGCAATGCGCCTATGAAAACGCTTCCAACGGGATAGACAATGACGCCTGGTAAAAAGACTTTTTTTATCAAGCTTAATGCAATATCAGGTTTGAAAAAGAGAAAAATCCATGCCTGCCCTTGAAGGGTGAGCAGCAACCCTAAAACAATCAGTGATTTTAGTGTATAATATTCTTGAGAGGTTTTTATTTTTTTCCAGAAAATGAGGCCGATCAAACCGGCCCCGATAATGCCAAAAGATCCCACCAGCACACCATTGCCACCCAATAACACCCTGAATATGAGGACGAAGAATGTGGTGGTGATTCCTGAAACAGGCCCATTAAATGCCCCGGATATGCCAACAAGCAAAAGTCTTCCATCAATGTACAATCCGGGAGCCACTTGAATCCTTAAAACCATGCCTAACCCGGCAATCATTGAAAAGACAAAACCAATGAGAAAATCCCTCAGCACCTTTGATGATATTTTAACGGTTGACGTTAAGAGATAGTAAATAAATGCCAGAGAAAGAAATAGGCTAATGTTTTGGGACAACCCTTTTATGACCACCAATAACTCATCCATGAAAGATAATTTCCATTCTTGTTTACCTGTAACGCAAAATTTAAGTTTCCGGCATTTGGGCCATTGTTATTTCCCGGGCAAGGTAATGGTGAAGCAGGTGCCCTTTCCCGCAGCACTCTCCACATGGATGTTTCCCTTGTGTTCCTGAATAATGTTGTAAGCGATGTTCATGCCCAGTCCCGTTCCCTTGCCCACATCCTTTGTGGTGAAGAAGGGATCAAAGATCTTGCTCAGGTTTTCCTTGGGAATCCCGCAGCCGTTGTCTGAAATTGAAACGATGACATCCTTGCCCCGGGCCTTTGTGGCGATGACAATTTCTCCCTGCTCTTCAATGGCCTGGGCCGCATTGATGAGAATATTCATAAACACCTGGTTGATCTTCTGGGGAAACCCTTCAACCCGGGGAATATCGCTGAATTCCTTGGTCACCGTAGCCTTGTACTTGATCTCGTTGTGCACCACGTTCAATGTAGACTCCAGGCCTTTGTTGATGTCCATCAGCATCTTTCTGTCGTTCCCCGGATGGGCAAAATTTTTCAGATCGGCCACGATCCGCCCCACCCTTCGGGTGCCGTCAATACAGTCCGAGAGCAGATCCGGAATATCCTCCTTCAGGTAGTCCAGCTCAATATCCTCGGCACATTGCCGGATGGCCTCCAACCGGGGGTGAAGGTCGGAGACCTTTGGTGGTGGCGTTGCCGATAACAATTCAGCAAGCCCCCCATAGGCCTCCATCAGCCTTTCATAGTCCTTGAAATAATCGGTGAGGGCTTCCAGATTACTGCCGATGAAGCCGATGGGGTTGTTGATCTCGTGGGCAACACCTGCGGCAAGCTGGCCGATGGAAGCCATTTTCTCGGACTGAAGTGCCTGGGCCTGGGTCTGCTTTAAATGGGTGAGGGCCTGATCCAGCTTCTTATTTTTGACCAGGAGTTTGGCCTGCATGGTCAGATGCCGGCTCTCCAGAGTGGCGATCCGTTCCCCACTCTTGATCCTGGATCTCAGTTCATCCGGTTTGAAAGGCTTAATGATGTAATCGTCCGCCCCGGCTTCAAAGGTGGCCACAAGATCGGAAGTACTGTCCTTGGCCGTGAGCAGCATAATATAGGTATAGGTGGTTCCTTTCTCAGCCCGGATTCGTTTGCAGAGTTCAATGCCGTCCATCTCCGGCATCATCCAGTCCGAAATAACCATCTGCGGCTTCTCAGCCCGAAACGCCTCAAGCGCCTCCCGGCCGTTTTCCGTCAGAATGGCCTCATGCCCGATCTTTGTGACTGCTTTTTTCACCAGGAGCCTTGATACATAATCATCTTCAGCGATCAGTATTTTCATGGGTGCCTCCGCAAATTAGACGCTTACATCTTTGCCCGTAACCGGTCCCGCCACATGGGTATCCGGTCGTTAAGGCCCTGCTTTGCCATATACCGGTTATCCAGGCCGGTCAAGGTTTCCCAGGCCCCCGGCTGAAGGCGTTCGTGACGCTCCATCAGGTCGGCCGCATGGATGACCCCGCACAGGGCAAACCCATCGGCGATACAGGCCGAAGGGGCATGATGGTAGGCCACCCCTTCCACAATATCATCCGGGAGCCCCCAAAGGCTGAGCAGGTATCCCCCGATCTCCCCATGGGTGACACCAAGCACTTCAAGTTCCCCTTCATGAACCAGACATTGATTCAGCCGGATATGATCCATGACCTCCTGATAGTCTTCAGGAAAATTCTCCGCCAGCAGCAAGCGTCCCAGATCGTGGAGGATACCGGCTATCATGGCGTTATCCTGGGCTTCCTTGCTCTTCTTCTCCATCCGGGCAATTTTTTTGGCAATCACCCCCGTTCTGACACAATGCTCATAGACCTTGGATACGGGAATAATGGATAGTGTACTCTTCCGGTATTCCGAGAAAACCTCAATACTTAAAATCAAAGTTTTGACCACATCAATGCCCAGAAGCACCACAGCTTCCGACGGACTGGCCACATGGCGGGGCATGCCGAAGAAGGATGAATTCACCAATTGGAGCACCTTGGCCGTCATCCCCACATCCCGGGCAATGATCTCCCCGATACCGGCCGTGGATGCCTCCGCCGAGTTGAGTTCGTCCATAATCCGGTTGTACAGGGAAGGCAAAATCGGCATGGTGTCGATCCCGCTGATCACAAGCTGCAGGCTTTTCTTGTTCATCAGTGCTTTCAGTGAGCATGCCCTGTTTATCGCGTTCACCAGGGTTTGCTTCTCACAGGGTTTGGACAGGTATTGGTGAGCCGATTTCACCGATTTCATGATCAATTCCTGGTCGGAGTGGCCGGATAAAATAATCCTCACCATGGTGGGCCACCGTTTCTGCACCTTCCGAAGCAATTGGGCACCGTCCATTTCCGGCATCCGCATATCCGATATGATCACGTGGAATTCATTGGATTCCAGCATATCAAGGGCTGCGGCCCCGCTGTCCACAAAGGCCATTTCCCAGACTTTTCGCAGGGGTCTCAGACTCCGTTGCAACCCTTTGAGGATGTTGGGTTCATCGTCCACGAACAGAATGCGCTGTTTCATGATTCCCCTCCTTTCGGGCCATCCTTTGGCAGCCGGATATAGAAGCAGGTGCCCGATTCACTGCCGCTGTCAACCCATAGCTTCCCACGGTGTTTGTCCACCACCACAGACCGTGCGATGGCCAGGCCCTGGCCGGACCCTTTACCCAGTTTTTTTGTGGTGAAAAAAGGATCAAAAATCCGGTCACGAACCGCCTCCGGAATTCCCGATCCATTGTCCTTGATCCGGATCTCAACAGCATCCGAAAGATCCCGGGTCTCAATGATAATGGTTCCTTTGCCGCTGGCCTGATCTTCCAGGGTATCTGCCACCGCATGGCTGGCATTGATCAGCAGGTTTAAAAACACCTGATTCAACTCAGCCGGGTTACAGTTGATTCTGGGCAGGGGGTGCAGATCCGTTGCCAGTTCCGCCACATATTTCCATTCGCTCCGGGCCACGACGACCGTGGTCTCAATCAGCTGATTGATATCGGCAGGCTCATGGGCGTCTCCGCCGGGGTGGGAAAACGCCTTCATGGACCGGACGATCCGGCTGACCCTGTCCACCCCGTCCAGGGACTGGCGGATGGCTGCAGGCACTTCCTCCTCAAGGAATTCGAGGTCGGCTTCTTCCAGCGCTGAAGCCAACCGCCCGGCGTCCCCCTCACCATCCACACCTTTGCCGCCCACCAATGCGGCAGCTTCCCCGGCAATGGTCATCAGGTCACGGAACGCATCCCTGAGAAATGCGGTGTTATCTCCCACATATTGAATCGGGGTATTGATCTCATGGGCAATACCGGCAGCCAGCTGACCGATGGATTCCAGTTTCTGGGACTGGGCCAGATCCTGCTCCAGCCTTTTGCGATGGGAAATGTCCACCATGGTCCCTTCCGTACCCAACACCTCACCCTGACCATCATACCGGAGATGGGCATTCACCAGCACATGCCCGAGGCTGCCGTCCCTGCGCCGGGTCCGGATTTCATAGGCAGAGACGCTTCCCGATTGGAAAAGCGCCTTCAAAAAAGTTTCCCGATCCAGAGGATCCCTATAAAAGGCTGTCATGGGCATACCCAGGATCTCTTCAGAAGATGCATACCCCATCATCTCCGCCACCACGGGATTGACCATGGTAATCTGTCCGTCAAGATCCGCCCGGTAGAATCCCTCCTGGATATTTTCAAACAATGCTTTAAATTCGTCCCGGCTTTGTTCCAGGGCAAGACGGGTCTGTTCAAGACCCCGGATCTTTTCCCGAAGCGCAGTTTCCTGGCGCTGAATCCTAAACTTGTACTCCCGGATCTTGACCGCTCTGGCAATGGTTATCCGAAGCTGTCCCGGAGCCACAGGCTTCACCAGATATGCACAGGCCCCAAGATCAATGGCCTTCCGGCTGGTGTCGGGATCTTCATTGGCGGTCAGCATCACCACGGCGATATGGTCATAATGATCAATAATTTCGGCAGCGGTATCCAGACCGGACACCCCGGGAAGACCGATATCGCAGAGCACCACATCAACAGGATGGACCGTCAGCAATGCCATTGCCTGATCATGATCCGCCGCCTCGAAAATATCACAGGTCATAAACGAGGCAAGCATGGTCCTGACCAACTGCCGCTGGACCGGATTGTCTTCAATAATCAGTATACCATCGCTCATGTGCGCTCCCTGACGATTTTCCTGCACAACCATCCATAGCCAGTCGGGCAGGTACAGGTACTTCCAGACGCGATGCCGGCCGTTTCGCAAGCCTGCGGAATATCATAATTTAGAAGGGATCGGCTATCGTCGATATGGTTATCAGTGTAAAAAATTTATATCACATATTCAAGAAATTTATCCCGGTCTGCCTGGCCGGGACAATGACAGGGGCCGGCCCCCATAAAAAAATTGCCTTCCCACCATCAAAAGGATACACTGGCTGTAATCTAACAATTTATTATCCTTTATCCGCAAATTACCCCGGATATCAAAATCTCCGGTAACATTTAGGAATGATGGCCATATGACCAAGCGCCCTGATCCGGAAGCAGGTAAGAAAAACCATGACGACATCCGTAAGGAACCCGAGCACAACCTGAAGAACTACCGGCTGCTCTTTGAATACGGAACCGATGCCGTTTTTATTCTGGACCCGGAAAGTCTTAAAATCCTTGATGCCAATCCGGCAGCCTCTGAACTCTACGGATTCACCGCTAAAGAATTCACCGGTATGCACATTCTTGAACTCAGCGCAGAACCTGAAACCTCCACTCTGGCCATTGACCGGTTTAAACACGGTGGAAAACTCCGTGTCCCCCTTCGCATTCATCGCAGAAAAAACGGCTCCCCCATAAAGGTGGCACTGAATATATTCACTGCGGGAAAGGATCAAAGCACGGCATTTCTTACGGTCCGTGAAATCACTGAAAAAACAAAGATTCAGGAAAGCCTGAGAGCATCGGAAACCATCAATAAAACAGTACTTTCCAGCATATCCGATGCGGTTTTTATCACCGACGATAACGGACGGTTTACCTTTATCTGCCCCAACGTCCATGTGATTTTCGGTTACTGCCATGAAGAAGTGGCTGAAATGGGCAATATCACCGGACTGCTGGGACTTCAGATGGTGGATGTGCATGCATTCCAGCAGATTGATGAACTCAGGAACCAGGAACTCCTGATCAGGGATAAATCCGGAAAGCCCCACAACCTGCTGGTTAACATTAAAAAGGTGCAGATTCAGGACGGTACCCTCATGTATACCTGCCGGGATGTCACCGAACGCCACCAGGCGGAAAAGGCATTAAAAGAAAGTGAGCAAAAATTCAAACGGATGTTTGAGCAGGCCCCCTTAAGCTACCAGTCCCTGGATGACCGGGGGAACTTCACTGCCGTCAACGATACGTGGTTAAAGACGCTGGGGTATCGCAGTGAAGAGGTCATCGGCCGAAATTTCAGTGAGTTTCTCCAACCGGGATGGCAGGATCATTTTGAACAGAACTTCCCCCGATTCAAAGCGGTGGGAGAAGTACTGGGCGTCGAATTCGAAATGATTAAAAAGGACGGATCCGCCATGTTGGTATCTTTTCACGGCAGAATCGGAAAAGATAAGATGGGGAATTTTGAACGGACCCATTGTGTTTTCCACGACATCACCCTTCAGCGGGCTGCGGAAAAAACCATGAACAATGAACTCCGTCTGCATCAGGCGGTTGCGGGGATATCAAGGGAACTGCTCGCAGAGGAATACGATATCAGAAACGTCTCCGATATCACCCTGGAATATGCCCAGAACCTTACCGGTTCGGCCTTTGGATTTGTCTCCGCCATAGACCGCTTCACCCGGGACAATATCGGCCACACCATAGCGGATATGTTCGGTGATGCCTGTCATATTGAAAACCGGGACATTGCCTTCCCCATCGGTGATGACGGCACATATCCGGGGCTCTGGGGCCATGCCCTGAATACGGGAGAAGCATTTTTCACCAACACCCCGTCCAACCACCCCAGCAGTACGGGGCTGCCTTCGGGACATATCCCCCTCACCAATTTCCTGGCCGTGCCCGTCAGCATCGGCGGCAGACTGCTTGGCCTCATCGCCCTTGCCAATGCCGACAGGGACTACGCAGAAAAGGATATAACGGGTATCCGCCGAATTGCCGAAGTGTTTGCCATTGCCCTCCACCGGGCGGAATACGAAACCGAACGCCGGAAGATGGAGCAGAATCTGCGTCAGCTTCAAAAGATTGAGGCCATCGGTGCCCTTGCCGGGGGGATCGCCCATGACTTCAACAATATCCTATTTCCCATTGTGGGCTTCGCCGAGATGCTTGACGAGGACCTTGCCCCTGACAGCCCGTTGAAGGAAAATGCAGAGGAGATCCTGTCCGGTGCCAAGCGGGCCAAGGAACTGGTGAAACAGATCCTCACCTTCAGCCGGCAGACCGATCACGAAGTCGTTCCGCTCCATCCCCATTTGATCGTCAAAGAGGTGGCGAAACTGGTTAAATCCATCATCCCCACCTATATCCGGATCCGGCATAAAATCGACAAGGATACCCGGCCCATCCTGGCAGATCCCACGCAGATCCACCAGGTGGCCATGAATTTGACCACCAATGCCTATCATGCCATGGAGGAAAACGGCGGCACACTGACAATCAAACTGGAAAACAAGGATATCTCAGACGCTGATCCGGAATTTCCCACATTGGAAGCAGGCCCTTACATTCAGTTCACGGTGGCGGATACCGGTACCGGTATGCCCGGCCATATTCAGGAAAAAATATTTGATCCCTATTTCACCACCAAACCCAAGGGAAAAGGCACAGGTCTGGGCCTGTCGGTTGTTCACGGGATCATAAAAAACTATGGCGGCGATATATTTGTGGAGAGCACACCCGGGGAAGGCACATCATTCACCATCTGCCTGCCGGCTCTGGACAACGCATCCACACCTGTGGAATCAAAAGAAATCATGGAAGACCAGGCAGGACAGGGCCACATTATGCTGGTGGACGACGAACCCGTTATCCTGAGAATCGAAGAACAGATTCTCCAGCGGCTCGGGTATACCACCCGGAGCTTCCTTGACAGTGAGGCAGCCCTTGATGCGGTTCGTTCTGACCCGGGTGCCTATGATCTGGTGGTCACGGACATGACCATGCCCAACCTTACCGGAGACCGGCTCACCATTGCCATAAAAAAAATCGCTCCGGATTTACCTGTACTTATCTGCACAGGATACAGTGAAAGGATATCCCCGGATGAGGCCGAGGCCATCGGTGCCGGCGGTTTGCTGTATAAACCCGTTGTCAAAACCGATATGGCGCGAATGCTGAATCGTCTCCTAGGCTAAAGCCCGCCTATAAAACCGGATAAGAAAAGAGCTGCAGGCATTGGGCCTGCAGCTCTTCCTATTTGTAGCTATTCAGGTGTGGTTAGAAATCCTTAAACGCGTCGTCTTCGTCACCATCTAAAGGAATCACCTGTTCGGGTTTCACCTCTCTGCCGGGCCCCGGCAGCGGTTTGCTTGCCCGCCCAGTGTTTCCGCTATGGGCAATGGATTTTGCAGGCCCATGGCCGATGGCTACGGCACCGTTTTGTCTTGAACCGGAAACCAGTCCTACCAGATCCCGCACATACTCCCGGAGCTGTTCGGCCTGGGCGTTCATCTCTTCGGATGCGGATGCGGATTCTTCGGCATTTGCGGCATTCTGCTGGGTGACTTTGTCCATTTCCGTAACCGCCGTATTCACCTGGTCAATGCCTGTGGACTGTTCCTTGGAGGCTTCAGATATTTCAGCCACAAGACCGCCCACCTTTTCCGTACTCTCAGCCACTTTTTCAAAGGCCGCGTTGGTGGATGCCACCAGCCCGGATCCGTCCTCCACCTTACGAACCGTACCCTCAATGAGTTCGGCCGTATCCTTTGCCGCATCAGCCGCGCGCATGGCCAGATTTCTCACCTCATCCGCCACCACGGCAAAACCGGCACCGGCCTCTCCGGCCCTGGCTGCTTCAACCGCAGCATTCAGTGCCAGAAGGTTGGTCTGAAACGCGATCTCATCAATGGTTTTAATAATCTTTGAGGTTTCCTCACTGGCCTCTGAAATCTCTGCCATGGAACCGGTGAGACGTGTCATGGCATCGTTTGCATCCGTCACCACCCGGTTTGCATCCTGCATCAGCCGATCCGCATTGGTGGCATTTTCAGCATTCCGTGAGGTCATGGAGGCCATTTCTTCCATGGAGGCGGAGGTTTCTTCAATGGAAGCCGCCTGCTGTGAGGCCCCTTCGGCAAGGGACTGGCTGGAGGCAGACACCTGGCCGGAAGCGGCGGCCACCTGATTGGCCCCTTCCTCCATGCCGGCGGTGATCAGATTAATGGGTTTGGTGATGCTCCGGGCATTCAGAAATGCCACCCCCACGATGCCGAGGATTGCGATGCCCGAGATCATCAGCGTCAGCCATTTAATGGTTTCCACTGCGGCGAAGGCTTCCGATTCGTCAATTTCCGCAATCAAAGCCCAGGTGGTGTTGCCGACACTCAAAGGAGAAAAGGAACTGAGAACGGGATTCCCGTTGTAATCAATAATTATCTTTTGGGATTCTTTACCGTTCAGGGCCAGTTCAACCGCTTCGGTGGCCACACTGCCTGTGGAAGGATTGGCAAAAGAGGCCTTTACAGAGTGGTTGGTGGGGTCCAGATAGCTGTCCGACCGCATGAGTTTGTCCGATCCCACCAGGTAGGTTTCACCGGACTGCCCCATACCGTCCCGTTGCTGCATGATCCGGTTAATGGCGTCCAGTGACAGCTGAAGTGCCACCACCATTTCAACCCTACCATTGTGAAGAACGGGCTGGGCAATAAACGCAGCCGGCTCTCCGTTGCTGGGCGCGTAGGGTGCGAAATCCGCCATCCCGTATTTTTTCCCTGATTTCACCCGTCTGAACAACTCCCCTAAGCCGGAACTTGAATATTTGCCGTTTTCAAAATTGGTCCGGTAGTCCGCCTCCTGGGCAACGGTGTAAAAGCAGTACCCGTCAGGGTTCATAAGAAACAGATCGTAGTACCCGTACATTTCGGTATACTTTTTAAAGAAAAACTCTCCCCCCTCATCTTTGGGACAAAAGGCTTCGGCCACATCAATTTCTGCCAACAGTCCCCAGGTAATATCCCCGATTTTCACCGGTGTGTAAGAAGACAATACGGGATTACCGTTGTAGTCAATGACCACGTCTGCACCGGTTTCTCCGGCCACGGCCGCTTTTGAAGCCTCCGTATTCACCCCGCCCTTGCCCGGGTTGGCAAAGGAGGCGGAAACGCTGTGATACTCCGGATCCAGAAACGAATCGCTTCTCATGAGCTGGTCCGCTCCCACCAGATAGGTCTCTCCGGTCTCTCCCAGTCCGCTTCTGGAGGTCATGATGCGGTTCACGGCATCCAGAGAAATCTGGAGTGCCACCACCCCGATCACCCGGCCCTGATCACGGATGGGGGCTGCCACGAACTGGGCAGGGGCCCCGGCCGAGGGGGAATAGGGTTTGGTGTCCGACAACGCCACCTTACCCTGAACCGCCTGCTGCCAGACGTCACGGAGAGAGGAATCCACATCGGCCACATTTATACCGAAATCCGCCTCCTTGGTCACCGTGAATACAGTGGCGCCCTGCTTTGCATCAATCAGGAAGATATCGTAATACCCATACTGCTCCATATAAAATTCAAAGTTTGGAAAATACTGATCATGTATGTCCCGGTACCCTGCAGGGGCATCGTATCTGCCGCTGGTATTTCCCCGGAACAACCCGCCGGCTGCCCCGCCGTTTTCTTCAAACACAAGATCCAGATCTTTAAACGCTGTTTTGATAAACGGATTGTCCGCCAATACCCTGACATCTCCCATCCGTTCTTCGAAAAAGCCCTGAATCTGGGACTTTTTGATATCCCGAAGTGCGCTTAACTTATCAAAGGCTTCCTTTCTCAGAACGGAAACGGTTTCCATGAGAACCCCCATGTCCCCCTGGCGCTCCGCAAAAAACTGAGAGATCTGGGCTTTCTTTACTGCCCGCATTCCCTCTAACTGACCGAATGCCGCCTTGGATAAGGCATTACTTGACTTGTTCAGGGAAATCACCGCCATGATGACCAGAGGAATCAGCCCAACGAGAAGGAAACTCACCATGAGTTTAAATTTCAAACTTTTGTTCTTCATCTGTTTCTCCTTGTTATTTTATGTATTGTTCCGTGTATCCTTTTCGCTATTTTCTTTGCACGGTTGAACTCAGGCGGTTTCGTGCAGCCCGGTCAACTCGTCTTCAGCCAGAACGCTGTCGATGCTCAGCAGAATTTTGACTCCCTGGTCGGTTTTCGCCAACCCCAGGATATAAGCGGTGTCCAGGCGGGTCCCGAAAGCGGGAGGGGGCTCAATCTCCGATTCGGAAATATTGAGCACCTCGGAAACGGCATCCACCACGATTCCCATAAGCACACAGTCCCCATCCAGATCAATTTCCACCACAATAATGCAGGTACGATCCGTGTACTCAACGTTCCCAAGGCCGAATTTCATCCTCAGGTCAATCACCGGAATCACCTTTCCCCGGAGGTTGATGACACCGTTGACATAGGCCGGCGTCCTCGGAATGGGCGTCACCGGCATCATCCCGATAATTTCCTTCACCTTGAGGATGCCGATACCGTATCCCTCGTCGTCCAAGGTAAAGGTCAGGTATTTCCCGCCGGTTGCAAAAATCGATTCTGCCTTGCCCGCGATATTCGGTGCCATGGTTACCTCCTTATCTATCCTTAGGTTAATGAATCATTTTGGCCAGTACGTCCCTCAGGTCCGCACAGGTATCACTCATCACCGTGAAATACCTGGGGTAAAAACGATAGACCCTGGACAGGGTTTCTTCGGTATCATCCGGCAGCACCAGCACAAGTCGCTTGTCCGCCAGAAGTGTTTTGAGCTTCTCAAAAGAAGCCAGGCGGGACGGTGTATCCGCCAACAATACGTACACATCGGGATTCCCATAAAATGACACCTGTTTCAATTGCGCCTCCAACGCGCTGAGACTGTTACAGGTCCGGATCATTGACGGATCTGCTTTTTTTGAAATCTGCCGGGTCAGCACACTACCGGTTTCTCTGGCATCCTTATGGACGAAAAGAACCAAATTCATGGGGATCTCCGTATCAATTTCTAACTGTTTGCGTGATTGAATACCACTGAGTGATACAAGTTATGTGCCACATTGTGCTACTGGGATATTGCTTTAGATTTCAGAATATTAGGAAATTAAGAGAGGATGTCACCTTGTCATAAAAAAATGACAACACAGATAAAAAAAACGGCAGACAACCGTAAAAAAGCGTAAAAGCCCTTTTAGATAAAGAACACAGATCCTATTCCGAAAAAACAGACTGTCATATTTTTATGACACGTCGAATCCGTACCGGTTTGAGTCTAATCCGTACCGATATGATATTTTTTAAGAAGAGAATACAGGTGCCCCCGTGAAAGCCCTGAGAGCCGGCAGGCGGTTTGGATATCCGCCCGGGTATGGGCCATGAGTTCCCTCATATATTGTGTCTTCATCTCGTCAACCCAGGATTTCATGGTCATGGTGTCCACGGGCACCCGGCCCGGCACATGAGCCTCTCCGGCCACGGGTTGAATTTTACGTTGAATATTGGAAACGCGAATATGGTCCGGCAGATGATTCGGGTACAGGGTGGGTTCCCGGAAGGCATCACTGCAGGCATATTCAACGGCATTAAACAACTCACGGACATTCCCGGGCCAGTCATAGGCCTGAAGCTGTGCCATAAATGCCTCAGACACATCATGGGACTGGGAGCCGGTTTCTATTTTCTCCATCTGGTGGGCCACCAGCAGGGGGATATCGGTTTTACGCACCCGCAACGGCGGCACGTCGATGGTAATCGAGGCAATCCGGAAAAACAGATCCTGGCGAAATTCCCCCGTATCCACCATCTGTTGAATATCCCTGTGGGTGGCAGCGATCAGTCTGAAATCCGAAGTGATTTCCCTGTCACTTCCCAGGGGCCGGAATCGTTTCTCCTGGATGGCCCTCAAGAATTTTTTCTGCACATCCAGCGGGAGTTCGCCGAGTTCGTCAAGAAAAAGCGTTCCCCCATCCGCCAACCGCATCAACCCGACCTTGTCGCTATCCGCTCCGGTAAAGGCCCCCCGTACATGGCCGAACAATACCGTTTCAACGAGGTGCTCGGGTAAGGCAGCACAGTCCACAACGATAAAGGCCTTATTTTTGCGGTGGCTGTTTTCATGAATGGTTCGTGAGATCAACTCTTTTCCGGTACCGGTTTCCCCGACGATCAGAACAGGTGCATCGGATATGGTCGCCTTTGCCACCCGTTTAATACAGTCCTCCACCTGGCGGCTTTCGCCGATGATTGCCTCACGGCGCAAGGTCAGTTCTTTCCCCACCGACGCCTTTTGCTCCCGGTATTCCAATGCCCGTTCCAAAGAGAACCGGAACTCTTTCTGGGAACCGTTTTTATCAATATAGTCCCAGGCTTTGGCCGTCATGGCCAGCTCCGCACCTTCAAGATCACTTTCGCCGGTCATGATGATGATCTCGGGGGGAGATGCGTGCTCCCGTATCCGACCGATGGCTTCAAGCCCGTTTCCATCCGGCAGGTTCACATCAAGGAACACCACGTCAAAGGTTCGGGAAAAAAGCAGATCCAGCCCCTCTTTCAATGTCTGTGCCTGTTCCACCTCGCAGCCCAGACGGCTGAAACGCATCATCAACGTCTCACAGATGTGGACATCATCGTCAATAATTAATATACCTGCCAAAACACCCCCTGTTTTCAACCCACTGATATTCCCACGGTCTTGAAAAACCGATTAGAAAATTTCCCGAAGCACCTGCACGCATGTTGACCTATGAAATTGTTTGTTGCGATGGAGACATATTACCTATTCACAATATGAAATGCAATCAAATCAAGCTACGCGTCCGCGCACCTAAAGTCAAGTATCAGATTATTGTATTCTCATTGCCGGGCTTGAAAAACAGAACGTCTCCTGATAATCTGCCCAGCCATGAAAACCTTCCTGGGCATATCCAGTTTCCAGGTGCTGGCCGTCTTCCGCCGGGGCCTATTCTTCAGCTATCTGACCATTTACCTGCGTCATTACCTGGGGCTGTCCGTCACCGCCACCACCTTGTTTGCCACCCTGCCCATGATCGTAAATGTCCTGGCCCAGCGGTACATCTGGGGCGCCTTATCGGACAGGCTTCAGAAACGGCGGGCCCTGATCATCTGGGGGGAAATCCTCGGCGGCATCGGCACCATCGGACTTTATTACGCCCACCGCCTGCCTGAGACCCCCGAAACGGCGGGCTGGGTATTGATCCTCGGTATGTGTGTGGTGGAAGTTGTCTGGTCCATGTCCAACATCGGCTGGAGCGCCCTGATTGCGGATATATACAGGAAGGGGAACCGGAGTCTCATCATGGGCCGCCTGGAAAGCATGGGCGGGATGGGCAGAATCGCCGGCGTACTCACCGGAGGTCTGCTCTACGACCGCATGGGAACCGCATTCCAGGGCTGGGGATTTTACGAGGGCAGCCTCTTCTGGGTCTCCGGGGTAATCATGTTTCTTTCGGTCTTTCCCATGCTGCTGGTGCCTGAGGGGGGGATGACCGAAGATGACACCCCGGGAGATACGACATCAGATGCGGCGGCCGCCACCCGTCATCGCTTTTACATCTTCCTTGCCGCCGTCACCCTGATCCACTTCGGCCGGAACGCCGTGGCCCTGCCCCTGCCCCAATACCTGATTCTGGAGTCCGGTCTGAATCTGTCTTCCCTGACCCTGAGCCACGTGCTCAACCTGAGATCCCTGGGGCTCATCGTCACCGGTTTTTTTGCAGGCGCACTCGGCCGGCGTTTCGGCGACCGCACCATACTTGCGGCAGCCTCCGGCGTGGCCGCCCTGTCCCTGTTTATCATCGGTATCACAGAAAGCCTGACCTGGATCTGCCTGTCCTCCTTTTTAATGGGCTTTTCCGAAGTACTCATCCTGGCCGCCTCCTATGAACTGGCTTCGGCATACATCCCTGCGGACCGCCGCGGCAAGGACTTTGCCCTGTTCAACGCCGCATTCTTCCTGAGCTGGGGTGTGGCCGCCACCCTGATTGCAGGGCCTGTGGCCGACGGTCTGCTGGCTATGGGCCGGACAGAAACCCAGGCCTATATGGCATCCTTTAACACCTGCGGTCTGGTGACACTTGCCGGAGTGATTACCCTGATCTTTCTTTATGCCCAGGAGAAAAAACACCATGAAGTGGTTACTTAGCGCACTGCTCATCTTTTTCTGTATTACCTCCTGTGCCTCCCACAATCCCATCCCCACCACAGCCCTGACCCGGGGGACAGAAGCTGAGAAGAAGAAGGTCTCAGAAAACGGCATCGACCTGGTCATCAGTCCGATCCTGTCGGAGGCCGTCATGGAGGCCTATTTTGACCAGGATCTGTTGAAGTACGACATTTTACCGGTGCAGGTTGCGGTTCTGAATAACTCAGCAGCCCCCCTGCGGCTGACCCAGGAAGCCCTTTGCCTGACGAATACGGCCAATGAACCCTGCCCCCGCCTGTCTGTGGATGAGGTGGTCCGCCGACTGAAAAAGAGCTATTGGCGATCGGTCGGATGGGGCGCAGCTTTGGGGTTGATGGGGGCGATCCCCAGTGCCATCAACGTCAGTATGACCAATGAAAAGATGGCCTTCTATTACAAAACCAGAGAATTAAAAACGGAAGTGTTATCGGTGGGGGCCTGTACCGAAGGCGGTG
>JAKSBB010000717.1 GCA_022361315.1 Desulfobacterales bacterium | reverse complement strand
TGTCAGATATATGAAGCCGTCAGGGGTGCAGTGGGGGGGACATTTCCCGTGTTTATCAAAATGAGTGCGTATGACGGATTTTCCGGTGGGGTGACACCGGATGAGGCCGCACGTACAGCGGCCATAATGGATGCCATGGGCATTGACGCCATCGAAGTCAGCGCAGGGACTCCGGAAGGGCTTAAAAAGGGCGGGTGGGACCATATTCTTCCCGCCCCTTTTGAAGAGGGTTCCTTGTTGAAATATGCGTTATTAATCAAAGAAAAGGTCAATTGCCCCGTTATTTCGGTGGAGGGCTGGCGAAGCCCTGGGGCAATAGAAAATGCCCTTGAGAGGATAGATGCGATATCCATGAGCCGCCCCTTTATCCGGGAGCCTCATTTGGCCAATCGATGGTTCTCGGGTGACCTTTCACCGGCCCTCTGTGTGTCGTGTAACAAATGTCTTGAATTACAAATGGATACGGGAATGGCCTGTGTTTTCCATGGCAAGCAGAGGGCGGCCTGTTCAGCCCGTTAAAGTTTGCCCGAAGCCTTCACATTCAGGTATTCATTAACCAGCCGTGCGGGCAGGGCTTCGGCCAGGGTGTTGATGGAAATAACCCCGTGACGGGACAGGGCTTTGTGGTTCTTGTTCTGCCTTTCCGTGTAGTCGGTCACAGCATGGTAGAGTACGGCAGAATCAAGGTTCGTCACCTGTTGGGCCATGGTGGCGTCTATTATTTTTTCCCGCAGATCGGCCAGCACCACCAGGTGTTTTTTTCTTAGTATTTTTACGGCCCCCAGCAGGTCATCATAATCTTCATCCCGGGTATTGGTGAGGATGATCACAAGAGACCGTTTTTTCTGAAGGGCCGTCAGGTTTTTCGCCGCGGTCAGGTAATCCGCAGCATCGGTGGTGGGGTGGAGGGTGTAGACCTGATTGAGGATATGCCGGATGGTGCCGGTATTCTTTTTGGGAGGGAACCATTTGTCAATCCCGCCGAAGGCCATGAATCCCACTGCATCTTCCTGTTTCAAGGCCACATGGCAGAGCAGGAGCATGGCATTAAGTGCCTGGTCAAAATGGGTGTCCCTGTCATCGGCATGGCGCATGCGCCGTCCGCAGTCCAGGAGGAAAAGGATCTGCTGATCCCGTTCGTCCTGGTACTCTTTGGTGATCAGCTTGAGATATCTGGAGGTTTTGTTCCAGTCGATTTGCCTGAAGGGGTCACCGGCCCGGTAGTCCCGCAATTGATGGAAATCATTTCCCTCTCCACGGCGCCGTTTTTTGAGGATGCCGATCTGACTCAGGCGGTTGTCCCCGGCCAGCAGCGTATAATTCTTGATCTGTCTGAAATTCGGGAGCACCTTGACCGGTTCGGAGCGGCCGGCGCTTGTTTTTTTCCACCACAGGGCCAGAGGGGAACGGATCAGCAGATCCACCCTGCCGAAGGTCATATCCCCCTTTTGATAGGGGCGAAGTTCATAGTGGGTTTTTAAGCGCTTTCCCGGGGGCAGGGTCAGTTCCAGGGGGAGATCGCGGCAGTCGCATGCCCCGGGATGGTGGTCGTGGACCTTGATGCGGATCGTCCGGTTTTCAAGGTTTTTGAATTCCAGGTGCACATCGGACCAGGTTCCCACGGGCAGGGAGTGTTTTACCGTTCTTTTCAGTTCCAGGTCCGGCAACCTGAGCCCGAGATATAAGTCCAGACAGAAGATCCCTGTGCCGGCTGCGGCTGCTATCTTCCATGCCGCGGCCACCGCTTCTGAAAATGCGGCAACTCCTGCCAAAACAGTCATGAGGGTGAGAATAACAATGCTGATGCCTGAGGGTCTCATGGGATTTTATACCCGGGGGGCTTCCACGGTATCCAGAATATCCTTTAATACATCATCGGGGTGATACCCTTCGATTTCCATGTCTGTGGTCAGTTTTATTCTGTGGCGCAATACGGCCGGTGCAATGGATTTGATATCATCCGGGGTGACAAAGGTGTTCCCGTTTAACAACGCATTGCCTCTGCCGGCCCGCAGCAGGGCAAGGGAGCCCCGGGGACCGGCTCCGATTTCAATGCCGGACCATTCCCGGGTGGCTCTGGCGATCTTCACGGCATAATCAACGATGGCGGTGTCTGTTTTCAGGGTGGCGGTGAGTTTCTGCAGGGCCAGTACCGAATCAATATCCAACATCTTCTTTATCCCGGATACATCCAGTTTATCCCCAATGGCCCTGTTGGTAATTGTTTTGACGATGGCGGTTTCACTTTCCAGATCCGGGTAATCAATAAATATTTTCAATAAAAACCGGTCCAGCTGTGCCTGGGGAAGGGGGTAGGTTCCCTCATGCTCAATGGGGTTCTGGGTGGCCAGGACCAGGAAGGGCGGTTTGAGCAGGTAGGACCGCCCCTCAATGGTAACCTGGTGCTCCTGCATGACCTCCAGGAGTGCGGACTGGGTCTTTGCCGGGGCCCGGTTGATCTCGTCGGCGAGAAGGAAATTGGTAAACACCGGCCCCTGGCGGACCTTGAAGGTATTGGTTTTCATTTCAAACATCTCGTGGCCGCTGATATCCGAAGGCATGAGATCCGGTGTAAACTGTACCCGTCTGAAGCGGGCGTTTACCGCTGCGGCAATGCTTTTGACCAGAAGCGTTTTACCTAAGCCCGGCACCCCTTCCACAATGGCGTGGCCACCGGCCAGCATGGCAATCATCACTTCCCTGACAACCTTGTTCTGGCCGATCACCGTACGATTAATCTCAGCCTCAACACGTCCGAGCCGGGCAACTAATTCTGAAGCGTCTGGTGCGTCTGATACGTTTTCCAATGATTATTTCTCCGTTTGTTTGTGATTGGCAGCAATGGCATCCCGGATTTTTTTCATCAGCATGGTGGCCCTGATATATTCCTGGGGGGTGTTGGCGGGATGCTCCATTGCAGTCCGGACATCCGCTGCCGTCATTTGTGTCCATTTTGATATCAGCCGGATCTGATCCGGCCTGGGTTTCTTTGCAAAATACAGATATCGGGCAACAATTTTCTTTTCAAGGACCTTCCTGGATCTATAGAGCTGCCTGTGGTTTTTATCGTTTTTTCTCACAAAATGCCCGGCTGCCAGCAGGTGCTCCATAATGTTACGGCCGGAATAATCTTTGGGCGGATAAATGGGGCCGATCCGCCGGGTCAGGTATAGAAAGGCAAAGAGAATCAGGACGAAAAAAGAAAACACCATCAGCGGCATTTTTTCCATAACAAGGGCAAAAATGGAAGGCATGACACTGTTGTACAATATCCAGACCTTATCCCTGCCCTCACTGAGGGTGAGCAGGAAAAAGGCGTGGTCGTTCTTTCCGATCTGCTCATTGGTCAGCAACCGGTCATCGCTCAGTACAATCAGCCGGCCTTCGCCCACGGACTGCTGCAGGACATGGGCACCGTATTTCCCCTGGAACAGCTTTTGAGCGGTGGATGATTTTGCCAGCGGGGGAAGTGCCCGGCCTGAATCAAAGGCCAGGGTCATTATCTCTCCCCTGAACATATCTTCCAAGGTTTCTTCTTCGTCGCAGTCACAGGCTTCCGTGTCACCGGACGGACCATCCGGGGCGGTGGCTTTCTTCGTAGTCTCCTCTTCATCCTTTTTTTTATCCTGGGTCCGGAATTGAATTCCCAGGGCGTCCAGGAGGGGATGGGGGGCCTGTCCGAAAAAGTTGTGGTGGATCACAAGGGTGCCGCCATCCTCCACCCAGGCAGCAATGTTTTGGATACGGCTTTCCGGATAATTGGAGCCCGGCCGGTGGATGAAAATCATATCCCGGGCAGAGGGCAGCCGGGTTAAAAATTCACGCTGTTGAGAGCCTGCGGCCGGAATTCCGGCGGTATCCAGGCATCTGATGGCGGCTAAAAAGGGATTTTTCCGGGCCTCGGCAGAGCCCGGCGCGTATACGGTTTTTTCCACTTTTTCAAACAGGAGGAAAAAAAGACCGGTGGCGACACAGATCACAAGGACCGTAACACCGAGGGGTTGAAGGGCCTTTTTATCCATTCGCTTTAGCCGCTCCTCCGTATAACCTTTGCCATGTGTTGCACAGGGATTCAACGGTGTTGAGATCCGGTTGAATATGGCCGTAGGCCAGCTTCAGCCATACCCCGGTCAGGGTTTTGAAAAAAACGGCGGTTTCGGCATCTGTGTGGTTTTCAACCAGCCGGATACATTCCCCTTCAGTGGCGCTGGCGGGGATGTCGATCAGCGTTTCAAACACAAGCCGGTACAGGGTGCCCCTGTATAATAAGCTCAGGGCCGCCCTGAAATCTTTGGCTTCAAGAAGCTTGTCGATCTCGGCCATGATGTCTGCGGGCAGGGATTCAGCGGTAATTTTCAGGCCGAACAATTCCCGGGGCGGCTTTGTTTTCCGGATGGCCGGGAGTCCGTTGCCGGTTCCCGTATATGTTGACAGGTAATAGATCAGGAAGACCGCGAGTGTACCGCAGGCCGCCCAGATCAAGGGTTTTGCCACCATGGCGAAGAATTCCGCGAGGGCCCGGAAAAAATCCGGTAGCTGATAGTTCTTTCTTTCACGGTCCCTAAAAAAATCTTTCAATTCCCAATAGGTCACGGTCTCTTCACGGCCAAAATCCGCGTTGGCCAGCACCTCTGCAATGATCTGTTTGGCCTGGCCCCGGGCTGTCTGTGCTGCCTCTGATTGGGAGGTGTGGCGTTCCGCTGCTTCAAGCTGGCCTGCACCGGACATCAGTATCATACCGCAGATCAGCAGGATTGCAGCGCCGCCTGAGCCTTTGTTTTGTTGCTTTCGTTTGATCAGACGTTTGAAGTTCATTTCGATATCCCAGGCTTCCAGTGCGGTTCGCCGGGAAATGTAGAGGGCAAAGCCGGCGCAGATATAGTAGGGGGCAACCACTGACATGGAAATAATCCCAAGCATATTAGAAGCCAGCCACGAGGTGAGACTGTCTCCAAAAAACGAATCAAATATTGAAACCTCAAAGGTTTCCGGGATCAGCATCTGGCATAACCCAATGACCGAAAAATACAGGAGCATTTCAAAAAGTAGACAGATAAAGGTGAGCACCAGGGCTGCAGACTGGTTCCGGCCGAGAATGTCCGTACGGGTTACATAATCCCTTCCCCGCATGTTTTCAAGGAGCATCACCGGCATAAAAAAAGATCTGGATGGAGAAAGGCGCCGGGTGGTCAGGCGCCGGATAAGCTGGGGCTTCAGGATGCCGGTCATGTTTTTCAGCATGGGGCGGATCCGGGGATCCTCATTAAACACTTTCCGGCTGATCCAGTAGAGCAATGGGGTTTCAAACACAGGTTTGAGCCACCAGATAATCAGGGCGCCCCACGCCGGTGACTTATGGAATACGATCAATATAATACAACAGACGGGCAGGGCGGTCAGGGCCCAGAGCCCCCACAGCCGCAGGAACCAGCGGGATGCCATGATAAATCCCAGGTCAAGCCCTTCATAGGGGGGCCTGGGTCTGATTTCGATATTGACCGTATTTAAATCCACGCCGGCCGCCTCCTGCCGGCAAGGGCCAGATAGAGGATTACCATGACCCAGAACACAGCGGCCGCTGTGTATTTTGCCTGGACAGCCACGGCAGACGGGGACCAGAAGGCTTCGATAATGGCGGCGATGAACAGCATGGCTGCTGCGCCCAGCACAAGTGTCAGCGCCCCGGGTGCTGCCTTTTTAAGGGCATGAATCCGTTTTAAGTTCCCCGGGGCCACAATGGCCCGGGCAAGGATAAGGCCTGCCATACCGCAGATAATAATGGCGGTGAGTTCAAAGGCCCCGTGGCCGGACACAAACGGCCAGAAGGTTTGATTAAACCCAAGGCGGGTGACATGGCCGGAGACCCCGCCTAAGATTACCCCGTTGTACACCAGGGAGAAGACGGTGCCCAGGCCGGCCAGGGCACCGGTGGCAAAGGTGCGGAAACCAATGGATATGTTGTTTTTAATGTAAAATCCGAACATCATCACACTTCTGTCGTCCGCCTGGTCCGGGGATCTTCCAAGGTGTCTGTTGGCCGGGTCGTACATATATTCAAAGTTTGAAACCTGGCTCTCGTCCATGATGGCATAAATGACATCCGGATTCTTATAGGTTGAAAGGCCCGTTCCGATAAAGGGAAGGGCAAACAGGACAAGGGCCAGTATAAAAAAAGTGAAATTGGCCCTGAAGGTCACGGGAAAGGTGGTGATGAAAAACCGGGCCACTGCAGCCATGTGATGACTGCGTTTTTTATAAATTTTCTGATGCCCTGACACGATGCGGCTGTGAAGTGATGAGACCAGAGCCGGGCTGTACTGCCGGCTCAGGGCCACGGCATAGTGGTGGCAGACCTTTCTGTACAGGGAAGGCAGACCGTCCGGGGCCGGGGCATTGCCCGGACCAACATCCTTGTTGTCAAGACCGGCCAGAATACGGTCATACCTGTCCCAAAGGGCTTTGTATTTATTTTCAAAATCTTCCTGTCGCACTTTATTTCATTGCCCTTTTTCCTTACCCTATTTCCCTTTGAACAGCCAGGATGCGTAGGCGTATAGTTCATTCACCGCTGCCTCACCGGTTTTGCCGGTCACGTTGCGGAGGATTTCGGCAAGCTCAATACGCCGTTCTTTTGACAGATATATGCTGCGCTCCGAGAAATCCAGAATGGTCCGCTGCTCGTTGACCCGCAAGTCCGCAGGCGGCTGTTTGGGCTGAGCCTCAGCGATTTTATTCACCGTACGTCCCGGGGTGTCGTACACCACCAGGGTACCGGCGGCAATATCCCCCAGACGTTTGAAATCTTTGTTGCATACCATGGTGACCAGGCCGGCCCCGTAGAAGAAGGGGAAAAAGTCGGCGGCCCGCAGCAGGTTGCGCAATACAGAGGCGGTAAAGGAGACCGGGGTACAATTGTCCTGGACCACCATCAGATTCATGCTTTTTTTACCAGGGGTCGCCCCCCAGTACAGCTCGAAAATTACGGGATAGAACCATTCAATCAAAAAGATAAAGATCAGGATAATCCCCTGCCCTGCATGACCGAGAATACCTAATATGATGGCGATCACCAGGCACAAGCCCACTTTGATGGACAGGTCAACCAACCAGGCGCAGGCCCTGGATACCGGGCCTGCAACCTTCAGCCGGATCACCACCCCCTCGGGTGTCTCGTACCGCTTTACCGTATCAATTCCCGGCATGACCCGTCCCGGTTATTCGTAAAATATTTCGTCGTAGGAGGCATACATGACACATATCATTGCAGGCATCATAAAAATCATTGCCAGAATCCCCACAAGGACCACCGCAATCATAGATCCGGCTTCGCCAATAAGGGTGTTCAGCAGCCAGACCGCCCCTCCCATGGCAACCGCTGCCGCAATGCCTAACCCCATCAGCACCAGGCCGTTCACAATGAAGGCCAGCCAGTTTTTCAGGCAGCCTGAAAAACTCAGTTTCATGGCCTGGAAAATGGACTGGTCATTGATCAATATCAGGGCGGGGGTGAACCAGTAGAGCATAAATATGGGAATCATCAATGCCATTACGAGCAAGGGGAACAGGGCGAAGATGACTGCGGATGATCCGGCCATGGCCTGGGGATTCGTAAACATTGCCATATTAAATCCGAAGATCGCAGCCATAATGCCGAAAACAATGCCCATGACAAGGATTGTAATCAGCAGAAAAATGACTGAAAACCCGATCAGCCGTCCTAAATTGTTTTTGAATCCGTAAAATAGACTGGTGGGTCGCAAGCCCTCTCCTTCATCCAGCTCTTTGACCCCCTGTATCAATCCGCCGATAAACGCCGGCCCCAGAAGCCATACGATGATGGGACCGATAATAGGGATGATCTGGATCAGATTCACAGCGAGATAGAGCAGCATGGTAAGGAACCAGTTCAACGGACTTTTTTTCACCAGTTCAAAGGTTCTGAACACCCAGGCTGCCCCCCGGGATGCCGGTACTTTCACCGGATCGGTAAAGCCAGTGGCACTGCCCAAGTCAGGCGTTCTGAGATCCGCTTTCGGGGCTGCATAGGGATTTTCCGGTGCTGCCGGTGCGGGTTGCGCTGCAGGCTCAGGCTTTGGTGGCGCTGCAGGGGCAGGTTCGGGGGGCTCCGTTTCGGGCCGGGGAGAAGGCACCTCTCCCGGGACGGCCTCCAGGGTGCAGGTTGCACCGGCATCCGTCAGAGCGGCCAGCATTTTTTCTCCCATGACCTGTCCCACATTGGTTTTAATGATGGTCCGGCCCTGGCCGAATTTTTGCCGGACATAGTCAATCTCCACCTTGAAAAGGGCGGCAATTTTCTCGTAAACTTCGTCCGGTGTTTTTCCTTGGACAATTTTCCCTGTAAAAATCAGATTATACTTTTGTTCCGACATCTTACACCCCACTTTTTAAGTTTACGTCACTAAAAACAAACCAACTCAGGCCGGAGACAGAGCGGATGATTATACGTTTGGTCCCTGACACGGAGACGCCTCCGAAAAATCGTAAAAATGGAATTCAGACAGTGCTTCCATATGGATAAAAAAAATGAACTTTGGTAGAAAATAGGAAAACTATTTGCCAAAAAACAAAAAAATACACTTTAGCACCCTATCTCACCGCATTGGTTGCTGTCAAGATTAGGACCTTCAGTCCTGCAGCACTGAACATCCGGCCAGTTTGGCCTCGATATAATTTTCCACCGTCTTATAGGCAGGTGAATTGATGTTTTGGTATCGCTGCCTGAATGCCGATGCGGACATGGGTGCGGGAAGATCACTGATATCCGGCATCAGTTCACCGTCTCTTTGCAGACGCATGATGCGCTGCTGCAGTCTGCCTGCCTGATCCGGGCTGCCTGCCGCCAATTCTCCCAATCTCACTCCGGCTTTGTCCGCCGCAAGATCGGCAAAACTGAATCCGGATCCTCCGGCTTCTGCATCCTCGATTTCCTTGGCCAGCCCGATGACGTTTGCCAGGTTGCCGGATGCGGAGACCGTCAGGCCGGCAGAGACCAGAAGATGCTGGGCCAGGTCCTCACGGCCGAACAGCATGGGCGTACAATTAGGCAAGGGGTTTAAATCCCTGCGGATCTGCGCCGACATGAAGTCCGACATACTCCTCTGGGACACAAATGCGGCCAGTACCTGGAGCAAGGCCTTGTTTTCTCCTGCGGGGTCACCGGAGCTCCGGGTATTTTCAGCCGCTGCGGCAAACAAGGGGGGGAGTATGTTCACAAGGGGGATTTGCCTGCCGCCGTAGCAGACGGCTGAATCCGCCAGGAGATTGTGATATCTTTTTATCCGTTCCTGCTGGATCTGTGAAAATAATTGCTGTTTGACTTTTGATTTCAGACCTTCAACATCCCCGGGATTCAAGCTGTAAGAAAGCTGGATAAGGTCGGGCTGAATCCGAATCTGCCGGACACCGTCCATCATGCCATAGGCTGCCCCATAGGCATCCAGTTTCAAAAGATACGTGTGGGCAAGTTCGGCTGCGGATTGCGCAACGGATCCCGGGATCGTCAGGGCGCCTGCCTGGATCCAATAAATTCGTGGCACCCCTTTGTTCAGGGCGATCCCGACGCTGATATTGAGATACTTGCCCAAAGGGGTATCCGGAAGGGGAACGGATAGATGGCATATCACCTGGTTATTTTTTAAATCCACACGGGAACCGATCCCGTCAATGCCAAGGCCCTGTCCCAAGGCGTAACGCACCAGCAGATTCAGATCATGGGCTGTTAATTCCAACGTATGGTTTTGCCTGGGGCCTGTACGGTCCGGACGGTTATCCCGGATAATCTCCCTTGCCCGTAATATGTCCTGTTGACTGATGGGACCGGCCGCTTTGATATAAGGATACGGATCAGCCGCTTTCCAGACCAACAGGGGCGGTATCAGGAGGATAAATACAAAAGACAGGAACAAAATTATTTTAAAGAAAGCTCTCATTTTTATGTCCTTCGAAGATCCGGGTTGTGGTATCTGGATATAGAACCGTTGTACCAGGTATTTGCTTTCTCATCAAACAGCAAATCCACGCAGAGGATTAACAGACAAGTTGTGGTGATTCTCAAAATACCTGGTATTGCCATGCTGCTATCCATAGCGGCATAAAAAATAAACAGATTGGATATTGTACCAGCATCATACTGCTCACCGCCTGGGTATCACCGCAGTAATTCTCTGTGATTATAACCAAATTGGCAGCGGGTGGTGCGGCGGCCTCGATTATCAGAAGCGCGCATAGAAGCGGCATCGTCGAATATAGCTGGCCATGGTACAGAACGGTGAAAACAATGAATGGTACCACAAGGTATTTCACTGCTCCGACAATCAGGATATCTTTTAGAGGGGGCAGGTTTTCAATGGATAGTGAACCCAAAACAGCACCAAGAACAAAAATGGATACCGGAACAGTTGCCTGGCCAAGGAGGTCCAGCGGTGCGGTTATTGCGGCAGGTATAAATTTTGATGCGCCTGTGAATGCCATGAACACAGAGATAAAAATCGCCAGAAGGGGAGGGGTAAAAAAATCTTTCCAATGAATCCTTTGTTGAGTTTTGCCCGCAAGCATCACCTTGCCGATACTCCACATCACCGGGTTTAGGCCCAGAACAAAAAGAAAACAATATAATGCAAATGAATCAAAATCGTCTGCGAATAGCACCTGGCCTATGGGCAGGACAACATATATGGCGTTGGGCAGGCTCGCAACAACCATGGCTGGCCTCTTTTCAGGCCGGAGCCGGAAAAAGAGGTTGCTAATCAAGAGGCCGGTGACGGATATCAGGAATCCAGACAGGGGCAGAATCCACCAGTTTTCAAGTTGCTCCGGATGAAAGCCCGCAATTATTTTTGTTACTATCAGGCAGGGAAGAAAGATATTGACAGTAATGGTTGATAAGGCCTGAATCTGGTTGGCCAGGATCATTTTTTTGCGAACCAGAAGCCCCGCAGCAATGGATATGACAAATAGTTGAACGATGGTATTGAATACCGATACGCTGGTATGGATAAGCATTGATCCCCCTTCTTTCTGGCCGAGACCTTATAACAATTGTCAATGACGTTGCACCCCGGCAGAAATCCGGAGTCTATCCCATATCTTAAAAAAAACAAGTATAAGCTGCTTTTGTCGGCGGAATATAAATGTAACAGCAAATGGTGCAAAAAAACATGCAGGTATGTGCAGGGTTGTCTTTAATTGCTTTAATTTTAAGGGTAATTGGTTGTCATTGTCCTGTGTCCACAGGCGGTGAATCTCTCTCTATAACGATAAAAGATCTGGACCTGAATATTATAAGCGGCTAATATTATTATCTGTCATCTTGACAGATAATAGTGGTTTTGGATATATGATATATTAAAAACACAACAGAAAAGAATCGGAGTCCAGCGCAGGTATCATGGAGAGTCTAAATACAATTTCGCAGCCTAAAAGTCTAGCCAAAATTGCGAATGAAAAATTACGCACGTCTATATTGAACGGTGAACTCGCGGCCGGAGAACTTTACACGGAAATGTCTCTGGCCAAAGAGATGGGTATTTCCCGAACCCCGGTTCGGGAGGCGCTTTTAGAATTGGCGAGCAAGGGGATCGTGGAGTTCCTGCCCCGGCGCGGCATCATGGTTCGGTTGATTTCGGAAAAAGATGTGAACGAACTTTTCGAACTAAGAGAAATTCTTGAAAGATACTTCTTTAAAAAAATAGCGAGCACACCGTCTCAATACGATTTCACGGGCCTGGAGAACTCTATCCGGGAGCAGAGAAAAGCCCGTTCGGAAAAAGACGTGCCTGCATATCTTAAGGCCAATGGTGACTTCCATTACAAGTTGGCTGAAATGTGTGACAATAAGCGTATGCAGGATACCTATGGTGATCTTGTTGATGTCATATGCCTCATTGCCTTACAGGGCAAAAACTCCATTAAAATGGATTATCTCATAGAGCAGCATGAATCCATGCTCAAGGCGCTTAAAGCCGGTGAAGGGAATCTGGCCGATGCGCTTCTCATCATTCATTTGAAAGAAAGTAAGCAAACGGCCATAAAAATGGCTGTCAGCAATACCTCCGGTGATATGCAGGAATCCGCCCATTAAGTATAAATCTCTCCCTGAATTCGCGTCGCAGGCATCTCCGTGGTAGATGTCTGCGATTGTAATTTACACTAAATCGCCATTTTTAAGGCGAATAAATCCTATAAATTAAGTGGCTTAAAATAATTATGGCTTTTGTTGAGTTTGTGATTGACAAGGATAATTCTCCTGATATATTAAAGACAATATATGAGAGCTGGGGTGAGTGTTAATACCCGTTAATCTAATTCGTTATATGATAGAGGTGAAGTGATGTTGGACAAAAATACGATTAAGGAACTGGATCGCAGGCATGTTGTCCATAGCTGGTCCGTGCAGGAAAAACTGGATCCGCTTGTAGTCGACAAGAGTGAAGGCATGTACTACTGGGATGCCGACGGAAACAAATACTTGGATTTCAGTTCTTCCCTGGTGAATATGAACGTGGGGCACCAGCATCCCAAGGTAATTGAGGGAATCAAAAAACAGGCGGAGAAGCAGTGCTTTATCCATCCTGGAATTGCCTGTTCTGCCAGGGTGGAACTGGCAAAAGATCTGGCGGAGCTGACCCCCGGGGATCTGAATAAATTCTTTTTTACCCTGGGGGGGGCGGATGCCAATGAAAATGCATTGAAATTTGCCAGGGCATATACGGGAAAGTCCAAGGTACTGACCAAATACCGTGCATATCACGGTGCGACTTACGGGGCCATCAGTATGTCCGGAGATCCGAGACGGCTCCCCGTTGAACCCGGTATCCCCGGCGTCCGTTTTTTCTTTGATCCGTATTGTTACAGATGTTCCTTCGGGTTGGAATACCCGTCCTGTAACCTTCGTTGTGCAGATCACGTTGAGGAAATCATCGGATACGAAGGTCCCCAGAATGTCGCCGCAATACTGATTGAACCCATGACCGGTGCCGGTGGTTTTTTTGCTCCCCCCGAAGGATATTTTCAGCGCCTGAGAGAGATTTGTGACAAGCACGAGATTCTGCTCATTACCGACGAAGTCATGGTCGGCTGCGGCCGCACGGGCAAATGGTTTGCAATCGAGCATTATGAAGGTGTTGTGCCGGATATGATGACCATGGCAAAAGGATTGACCTGCGGTTATGTGCCTTTGGGTGCCGTGGCCATCAGTGATCGTATCATGGAAAAACTGGGCAAGGAAATGTTGTACGGAGGCTTGACCTTTAACAGCCATCCCCTTGCCTGTGCCACTGCCAAATCCGTACTGGACCTTTATAAAGAAGATAAGTTAATTGAAGCCAGCGCCGCCAACGGTGAATACCTCAGGCCGAAGCTGGAAGCGTTTAAGGCAAAACACAAATGCGTGGGTGATGTGCGGGGTACCGGCAGCTTTTTCTGTCTTGAGTTGGTTCAGGACCGGAACACCAGAGAAATGCTGAACCCTGATATTTCAAGTACGCTTGCAAGGCGAATGATGGAAAAAGGGCTTTCCACCAATGTGCTTGCCAATCGTCTGTTCATAGGCCCTCCTTTCATTGCAACCCGGGAAGATCTTGATAAAGGCCTGGCCATTATCGACGAAATTCTCGGGGAAGTGGATGCACAGCTGTAAAAACCGCCATGCATTGCGATGCAATGACATACTAACTCAGATTGGAGAAAAATCGTGCCTGAAATATTTGGAGAACACGTTGACCGATTGGTAACAATTGAAATGAAACGTCCCGGCATAGAAAGCCGGGGTGTGATATTGCCCCTTTATGAGGCGGCGCGCAAAGTACAGGGCCGTCCCTTGACCCTGTTGGCTGCTGAAAAGCTCAAAGAACATGTGAAACCCGGTGAATATGTCCTGATTGCCACAGGTTCCGGTAAGGCGCCCTGGCGTCCTGCCGGTGAAACCGACGGACCATTGGGTGCGGTAAGTCTTGCAAGGGCGATCAAACTGGGACTGGGGGGGCGCCCCTGTTATGTGGCCGGTGAACCATACATGGCACCGGTGGCAGCCGCCTCTGATGCCGCAGGGATTACGGCCACGGAGTTAAAAGAGATGGCCGACTATGACGGTTTCTACCCCACAGCCCTGGTCAGAAACTTCCCCCTGGGTCATGAGGGGGCGCTTGACAAGGCCCTGGAGCTTTTGGATGAGCTCAAGCCGGCTGCGGTTATCAGCATAGAATCGTTGGGACCCAACGCCAACGGAATCATTCACAGTATGACCGGTTATGAGCGGGAAGCCGAGCACGTGGCGTTGACTTACCACCTGGTGGAACAGGCCCGGGAGCGGGGCATCTTTACCCTGGGGATCGGTGACTACGGCAACGAAGTCGGATTCGGCCTTGTGGCGGAAGAGCTTAAAAAAGCCATGCCCAGCTGGGCGGAGTGCAAATGCCCCTGCGGCGGCAGTCCCTTGTGCGAAGTCACCACCGATGTGGTGGCCGCAGGTGCGGTGAGCAACTGGGTGGGGTATGGTATTGCTGCCTGTCTGGCCTATCTGTGTCAGGACATTAACGTCCTTCAGGATGAGGAAACCGAGAAGAGAATGGGCATGGATTGTGTGTATGCCGGTGCTGAGGGGGAAGGCGGTATGAAACAGCCCTGGGTCGACGGTACCCGTCCCCAGGTTCAGGAATCCATGATCACCATCCTCCGCATGCTGGTTGAAAATGCTGTACAACCTGCACTCGAACGCGGTTGGTAAGGAGGAAGGCTACCATGAATTCGCCAGCAATGGATCCCTACGGCTTTCCCATTGATCCCACAGTGGGATTTGCCAGGGGACCGATTATCAAAGGTTCCCTTGAAGAGGCCAAAAGAAGACTGCATGCGCTGGAACTGATCCGTCGCCGCAGAGATACCCATGGTGCAGACGCGTTTTATAATATTACCGGCCTGCACCGCGGCTATCCCCTTGATCGGGATAAGTTGAACCACGCTGAGGAATGGGTCGGGCCGGCCTATTTCTGGGATGAAATGGAAGTGATGGCAAGGGCCCATTTCGGCGGTACTTCCGACCATGATGTGCTTGTCTTCAACCGGTGTTCGGCCGGTATTATCTCCGCCTGCCTCGCCATTGTCCGGCCCGGTACCAAGGTCATCAGCCTGGTACCGGGAAAACGAAGCCATCCTTCCATCGGCCGTGGGGTTCGGCTGGCCGGCGGAGAGCTGGTTCAGGTGAATGAATACCGAGAAGTTGCAGAGGTCTTGGATTCGGAAATCGTCAGTTTTATGGTCATCACAGGTGTGTCAAGTGAACTTGAAGTCATTGATGTCGATACCATGACCGATTCCATTGCGTTGGCAAAAAAAGTCGGAGTGCCGGTGATGCTTGATGATGCATACGGCACCCGGCTCCGCCCGATCATATATAACGGCCCGGGCACCATGGAAACCGGTGTGAATTTAGGGGTTACCGCCTGTGATAAAGCCGGGATGAGCGGCCCCCGGGCCGGATTGATGGTGGGTGAGAAACAATTCATGGAGCAGGTGAATACCAAGGCGGCCGAACTTGGATTGGAAGCGCGGGCTCCCCTGGCTGCCGGTATCTGGGCATCCTTGAAAGAGTTCACTCCCCGTGCCTTGGAAGATGAAGTGGCTTTCGGGGTGAAGGTGTACGAACGCCTTTCCGGAATCTATGGGAAGGACAAGGTGATCAAGTCCGGTATCGGCGCAAGCCTGACTGCAGAGAGTGCCTATGAACTGGTGAAAGAGATCAGAGGCACCAATGATAATCTGCCCATAAGTCCGGGCGAGGTCAGCGCAGCCATCGGCATGTACTGGCTGAAAGAGTACGGCATGATCAGCGTTAATGCCCTGGGACAGCCCGGGGCCAGTATCTGGCTGCGGTTCAAGGCCGAACCCAACGTGATTGAAAAGATGGGGGGGCTGGATGTGCTGGTCAACGCCATTGACAACGGGTTGCGGTATGTGGCTGAAAACGGCCAGTCCATTGATACCATGAAAGCGTTAATCCTCGGGGAATGACGCCATTGCAATAAGTAAGATCCGGGACAGTTGAAGATACATGCAGAATGTTTTCAACTGTCCTATCAATATTAAGGGTTAATTTACAGTCAAGGGGATAGACAAATGACGGTCAAAGGTTATTTGGGAAAGATGGCAAGGATTGATTTGAGCAGTTCTGCCGTCAGCGTAGAAGAGCTGAGTGATGATTTCATTCGCAAGTGGGTCGGTGGCCAGGGCTTTGGGAGTAAAATATTGTGGGATGAAGTGCCTGCTGATGTTGCCTGGGACGATCCTGAAAACAGGATGGTTTGGACCTCAGGTCCGCTGGCGGGTACCGGTGTTTACGGTGCCGGCACCTTCAATGTGGCTGCCAAGGGGCCCCTGAGCGGCCTTGCCGGATGCTCCCAGGCCAACGGATATTTCGGTGCGTATCTGAAATTTTCGGGATTTGACGGGCTGATATTCCAGGGTAAGGCCCCCCAGCTAAGCTATATGGTCATCAAAGACGGGCAAATAGAGATTAAAGACGCCACCCATCTTGCCGGCCTGGACCTGTTTGAACTGGAAGATAAATTACGTGCCGAACTGGGTGTCAAAGGGGCAAAGGTTTCTATATACGGTATCGGCCCTGCCGGTGAGAGCAAGGTCCATTACGCGTCAATAGGCGGGGATCAGGGCCATTTTGCAGCCCATAACGGCCTGGGGGCCGTCATGGGATCCAAAAATCTTAAAGCCGTGGTGGCATACAAGGGGCCCATAAATTTTGACATAGAGGATCCGGCCACCCTGAAAACCGCCAATGAAGAGATGTTTGAGTTCGCTAAGGAATGGGGCCACACTTATAAATGGGGCACCGCAGGCGGCGTTTCATTTTTGGCTGAAACCGGCGGACTTCCCGTAAAAAACTTTACCACCAATATCTATCCCGAACATGACACCATGAACGGTCAGTATATGCGCACAAATTATAAGCACCGTCCAAAACCCTGCTATAAGTGCAAATATGCCCATGTCAGAACGGTTGAGGTGACCGAAGGACCCTATAAGGGGTTTGTGGGTGAGGAACCCGAGTACGAACAGGTTGCCGCCTGGGGACCCCAGATCGGAAATACGGAACTGGGTGCCGTGGTGATGCTCGCCCGTGAAGTGGATCGTCTGGGTCTTGACTGTAATGAGGCTTCCTGGACAGTGGGCTGGGTAATGGAATGTTACGATAAGGGCATACTAAGCCAGACCGACCTGGACGGACTGGATCTGTCCTGGGGAAATGTAGAGGCCGTCCGGGAACTTCTCTGCAAAATCGCAGCCAGGGACGGTTTTGGTGAATTTCTGGCCCAGGGGGTAAAGGTGGCCAGCCAGAAGCTGGGGGGAGAGGCCGCTGACATGGCTATCTACACACATAAAGGCAGCAGTCCCCGGAGCCACGATCACAGGGGTGGCAAATGGGCGGAATTACTGGACACCTGCGCCAGTAATACGTCAACCATTGAGTCCACCTGGGTGGGGGTTCATCCTCAGCTGGTGGACATGGATCCCCAGACCGACCCCTTTGATCCCAAGGAAGTGGGCCAGTTGAACGGCGATTATAACGGGGTACGTCCCTTTGATGATTGTATGGGAACCTGCCGGTTTGTGGCCTGCCATCCAAAACTGCAGCTTGCCTGCCTGAATGCCGTTACCGGGTGGGAGCTGACATTGAAAGATGTGTTCACAGTGGGACGCAGGGTTGTGAACCAGCTTCGCATGTTCAACCTGAGGCACGGGCTCACCAAGGAGATGGAACGGCCGTCAAAACGGTATGGGTCCAAACCGGTGGACGGGCCTGCCTCGGGCCATGAATTTTCAGCACACTGGAAAGAGATGCTTGAAGACTATTACACCCATATGGGTTGGACTGCAGAGGGAATTCCACTGCCGGAAACCCTGACAGATCTCGGACTCACAGAACTTATTGACAGTTTGAAATAAAACCTTAAGGAGTAATGATGAAACTGGCGCAACGCATGGATCTGATCCCTTTTTCAGGTATCCGTAAAGTGTTTGAAAAGGTCGGCCAGCTCGAGGCTGCCGGAAAGAAGATTATCCATCTGGAAATCGGAAGGCCGGACTTTACGACCCCTGAAAACATCGTAAACGCCTGTCATTCCGCACTGGATGACGGACAGGTCCATTACACTTCGAACTACGGTATTCCGGGGCTTCGCAAGGCCGTTGCCGAAAAGTTCCGGCAGGATAACGGACTGGAATATGATTTTCGTAACGAAATTATTGTGACGGCAGGAGCCAATGAAGCGGTTTTTGCGACCATCATGAGTTTGCTGGACCCCGGTGACGAAATTCTGATTCCTTCCCCCTGCTGGCCCACTTATTTTTCCTGCGCCCACATGGCGGGGGCTGTCCCGGTCGCTGTGAAAGCCGGTGACGATTTTCAGCTGGATATCTCTTCCCTTGAAAAGGCCCTGACGCCCAAGACCAAAATGTTGGTGGTAAACACCCCCCATAACCCCACCGGGACGGTTTACACCAGGGAAACCCTTGAAAAGGTCGCTGAATGCG
>JAKSBB010001072.1 GCA_022361315.1 Desulfobacterales bacterium | reverse complement strand
CGCGGTTGATGGCGTGTCGTTCGACGTACAACCGGGGGAGATCCTCGTGCTGCTGGGCCCCAGTGGGTGCGGCAAGACGACGGTGTTGCGCATGATCGCGGGGTTTGAACACGCCGACCGTGGCTCGGTTCGGTTTGACGGTCAAGCGCTGACGCAAGCGGGCGACACGCCGAAGCACGTTCGCCCCGAACACCGCAACATCGGCTTTGTCTTTCAGGACTACGCCCTGTTCCCGCACATGTCGGTCATCAGGAACGTCATGTACGGCCTGCATGGGAAAAGGAGTGATCGACGAGTGCGTGCCTTGCAGGCACTCGATCTCGTGGGCATGACCGATTATGCCGAGCGTCGTCCGCACGAGCTGTCTGGCGGACAGCAGCAACGCGTGGCTTTAGCGCGATCGTTGGGGCCTTCGCCCCGATTGATCCTGCTCGATGAGCCTTTCAGCAATCTCGACGCGAGCCTCCGTGAGAACACACGACAGGAGATGCGCAAGCTGCTTCACGAGCAAGACATGGCGGCGATTCTCGTTACGCACGATCAGGAGGAGGCGCTGTCGTTTGCCGACCGCATCGCGGTGATGTCAGCCGGTCGGATCGAACAGGTGGGCGCGCCGCGAGATGTCTACGAACAGCCAACCAGCGCCTTCGCCGCCACGCTTCTGGGGAGAGTCAACCTGTTGCAGGTGAATGCGAACGGACGCGAAGCGGATTCGGTTCTCGGTCGCCTGCGCCTGGATCGAGAGGTGCACGGGCCGATTACGGTTGCGATTCGCCCCGAGCACATCCTGCTATCCGATCCATCTGAAGCCAACGGCGTTCATGGGACGGTCGTAAGCCAGGATTACAAGGGGCACGATCTGACCTATCGCATCCAAGTGGATGGACAGATCGTGACGGTGCAATCGGACTATCGTACGACGTATCCTGAGGAAGCATCGGTTGCATTGCGTGTGGTCGCCGACGCGGTGGTTCTGCCGGCACATTGAGAATGGATGCGTGAGCCATGCAAAGAATGTTTAATGGCTCTACAAAAACAACAAGCCCCGCAGCACGACACGACGGGGCATTGTTTCCTTTACGAACGGAGACCTCTGGGCACCGTTCGAACTTTATCTGTCTGGCGT
>JAKSBB010000224.1 GCA_022361315.1 Desulfobacterales bacterium | reverse complement strand
GTGTCTGAGCAAGCAGCCGTTCCGTGTATGCCAGCATAGGGCGGTTGTAAAATGAGGGGCTGGCGTTAATCAGGGTGCCGGCCTGGTCCCTGAGAGCCTGTACCAGGGCATCCGGGCAGTGTCCCAGCGCATTAACCGCCCAGCCGCCGATGAAATCCAGATAGGTATTCCCTTCGGTGTCCTGGAGGGTCAGTCCCTTTCCTTTGGCCATAACAATATCGGGCCGGGTGGTAATGGTGAGCAGGCCGGTCCGGGCGGTTTCAATGAGGGATGGGGTATCCATAGCATATCCTTAGATTAAAAGTGAAAGCGAGCCACCTGAAAAGCAGTAACGGATTTACAATGAAATATCAATGAATAAAGATTCATTTTTCTTGCTATCCCGCTTTGATCCGGATAAAAAATACCCCATGAGAATCTGTAAACCATATGAATTTCCGTCAGGTATTAGAGGATTTCGTCTGGGGAGGTCCCTGGCCGGCCCTCCGTTGATGTATGTCTATTTTTATACCTTTGGCCGTTTGATGGTGGATACCGGACTGTCCCACATGGGTGCCGAGGTGCGGGATATCGCGGCTGATGTGGGGGTAAACCGGATTTTTCTGACCCATCACCATGAGGATCATTCCGGCAATGCGGCCGGGGTGAGTCGGACAACCGGTGCAACCGTATACGGCCACCCCCAGTGCCGGGACAAGTTGGCCGGTGGGTATCCCATTCTGCCGTACCAGAAAATCATATGGGGGAAAACAACCCCGGTTGACGTATCCGGGTTGCCCGGCCGTATTGATACACCACTCGGGCCGATGATACCGGTGCATACCCCGGGGCACAGCCGTGACCATATCGTCTATCATCTTCCGGAGCAGGGTGTGCTTTTCAGCGGGGATCTATATCTGGGGGACCGGATCAAGTATTTCAGATCAGATGAGGATCTGGGTGAGGAAATTGCCTCCCTGAAAAAAGTTCTGGCACTGAATTTTGATACACTGCTTTGTAATCACAACCCCAAAAAAACAGGTGGCAAAGACCATATCCGCACCAAGCTTGATTTCATGGAGAATCTGTACGGCGGTGTGGCAAATCTCTATGCCGAGGGATGCGGGGAAAAGGAAATCTTCACCCGGCTTCAGCTCCGTGAAGATACATTCACCAAATGGTTTTGTTTTGGGAACGTCAGCATGATGAACGGGGTACGGTCAGTGATCCGCCATTTAAACGGGGCGGGAACAAAGGAAAGCTCCGCTGCATAAAATTTGTGGTTTTTAAGCCGAAGTTCCGTCCGTCCGCTTGGTCATCTTCAGGTTGAACCGGTTAACGTGATCCTGGATCAGCTGTGAGGCCGTATCCGCTTCCCTGGCTTTGATTGCCTCAATGATCTTCTCAAAGTCATTGAGGTTTTCCAGGGTCCTTTCCCGGTTCATGGGCAGGTAATATTCATAGTAATTATGAATGTTATCGTGGATACTTTTTTGGAGAAACTGGAATACGGGGTTACCGGACATGGTGCCGATATAGGTATGCATGGTTTCGTCGGTGATGAGGAAACTTTCCCAGTCGCCGGCCTCGCAATGGGCTTTGGCTTCTGCAAACAGCTCTTCCATATGGGCAATGTCTTCTTCGGTGGCCCGCAGTGCTGCCAATTCGACAATGGCGCCTTCGATTTTGATCCGGAATTCAGCCAGGTGGTCCAGAGACACATCACCGGAGCGGATCAGCAGGGCCAGGGACTGCATGATGGGTTCCGCATCGATCTGCTTTACAATCGCCCCCCCGGCCACACCGAGTTTTATTTCTATCAGGCCTTTTTGTTCAAGCACACGCAGGGCTTCCCGCAACGTTCCCCGGCTGGTGTTGAACATATCCTTGAGTTCCCGCTCCGCCGGAAGTTTGGTCCCGGGCTCAAGTTTTCCGCTTAGAATCGCATCCTGAATCTGTTCAACAACGTCCTGGAACACCCTGCTCTGCTTGGCTTTTTTAAACATATAAGGCCTTTCTGCTCTGGTTACTTCTCCCTACTTAAAATGTTCGACCCCTGAGAAATCCCTGTAGGGATTAAAGTGTTTTAAAACATCTTCGTCCTTTTCTGTCAATTCATAAGTGACCATGCGGGTTAATAACTCGCCAAGGCCGGGGCCCAGCATATAGCCCTGGCCGCACATGCCCACTGCATTGATAAAATTGGGATATTCTTCTGAAGCACCAACGATGGGGAAGCCGTCCGGCGTCATGGGATACTGGCCCCGCCAGGTCCGCCTGACCTTGATGTTGGCCAGCTTCGGAAAGAGGCTGACCATCCGTTTGGCCACCTGAGGCAGAAAAATTGAGGTGGCTTCGGAGGCGGTCCCTTTGATCAGATGCTTGGGGGTCAGGCAGAAGATGACCTGGCCCTCGTTATTCTGGTAAAAATAATAGTTGGCGCTGTCTTCTGTGGCCGAATCTTCCGAGGGCCTCAAGTCGACAATCATGGGGCCGAAGAACCGTTGTACCGGTTCGGTGATGGCCCCTTCGTGACTGTCGGGTTCCACGGGAAGTTTTAACCCCACCATGTCGCCGATGGCCGCAGCATGGTTGCCTGCGGCATTGATGACTTTTGCCGCGGTGTAACTGTCTTTATCCGTGGTGACCGTGATTGTCTCATCACCGTTGATGTTGATTCGGGTAACCTTTTCACTGAACCGGTATTCCGCACCGTATTCCAGGCTCTTAAAGTAGAAGGCGTTTACGGCCAGAAGCGGGGAGGCGGAACCGTCACCCGGAGAGTAGGTGGAGCCCTGAAGGTTCTCCATGTTGATGCCGGGAACCAGTTCCCGATATTCCTCCGGTGAAAGCCAGTCGATATCCAGGTCGAAGGATTTCTGGATCACCATGAGGTCCTTCAGCTTTTGGGCATCTTCCCGGGTGTAGGCCGGAAAACTATAGCCGTTTTGAATCCAGCCGATATCGTCCCCGTGTGTCTCTTCCCAGGTGGAGAAAATCTCAATACTTCTCTGGCAGGTGGAGATTTTACCCTTGTCCGAATGGGTGGCCCTGATACCACCGATGGCTTTTTTATTCTGTCCCTGGCCCGGGGATGCCAGGGCATCTATCACCAGAACCTTCACCTTTTTTTCTGCCAGGGCCATGGCCGTGGGAACCCCCACGGAGCCGGCGCCGATGATGATGACGTCAAAAGTTTTCATTATTGTCCTCCATTGGCAAATTTACCCAGGGGCACTTCCACATACAGGGGCCGCCGAACATTTTTCACGATGTTTTCCTGGGCGATCTGTTCCGCCCGGAAGATCTGGAGCATGAGGTTTTCACAGGTTTTATAGCCGCAGGGGCCCATACCGGCCCGGGTGACCGCCTTGATCTGGTTCATGTCGCGGGCACCTTTGCGTACCATCTCCCGGATGTCGCCGGCGGTGACCCGTTCACAGAGGCAGATCACTTCGTCGTCTCGGATATGATCCAGGGGCACTTTTTCCGTGGTGGGCTCGGAGACGGCCTTTTCCTGGATGGTAAAGGCCACCACCTTTTTGGCGACTTCCGCCGGCACCCGGGTCCTTACGATCCAGGTGTTGTTGCTGTCCTTGGTGGGGCGGGCGCCCAATACGGTGGATTCGCCCAGGGGATTGCCGTTCACATCCACACAGGCGATGGTGTCGCCCTTGGCCACGTCCACGTTACCGATTTCGTAGGGCAGGAAGACCACCGGGTTTTCCGGGTCCTTGCGGTAGTCCACCAGGGTGATGGCCAGGCCCGGGCAGATGGCCAGGCATTTCATACAGCCCTTGCATTTGCCCTCAAACACCGGACGGCCTTTGATGGGGTCTCCGTCCATATTGATGGACCCTTCGGGACAGACCGTGGAGCAGGGGTTACAGGGGATTTCCTGCTTGCAGTGGACCACGGGGAAAATGCCTTCCACCATGCCCGGTGTGCGTATATCCTGGTCCGGTCCGGGGTGGGACTTGAGGATCTCCGCCTTTTCATACCAGGCGGCAGGGATGTCCTCAGTATCGGGTTTGAAATGTTTAACAATGTCCAGACCGGAAATTTTGCCGTTGAACATGGCGGAGGAGGCTTCGGCGATTTCGGAGGCATCCCCCGCAGAGAAAACCGTCAAACCTGCCGCTTCCGCCTCCTCGGTGAATTCCGATACCGACTCCAGCCCGACAGCAATGAGAATGGTATCACACTCAAAGGTTTTTTCCGTTCCCGGCAGGGGAGTGAAGGTGTTGTCTATTTCAGCGATGGTCACCGACGAAACGGACTCTTCTCCGTTGGCTGATACTATGGAATGGGAGGTGTACACAGGCACACCCAGGCGTTTGAGCTTGTCTTCGTGAACCCGGTAACCGCCGCATTTGGGCATGGCTTCACACAGGCCAACCACCTCGATACCCGCCTGCAGGGCATGATAACCGGCGATGATGCCCACATTCCCGCCGCCCACAATAAACAGACGCTCGGTGGGTTTCACCAGGTCACGGTTCACCAGGGTCTGGAACGCACCGGCACCGTATACACCGGAGAGAGAATTGCCTTTAAATCTCAGAAACTTTTCACGTGCCCCGGCAGCGTTGAGAATCACCTTGGGGGTAACGATTTTGTATACCCCTTCTTTGAGCACGCCCACCTTTTTATCATTGAATACGTACAGGGCTGTACTTTCTTTCCACACCTGAACAGACTTGCTCTGTTCCACCTGGTCGGCCAACATATGGCCGATGTCCATACCCCGCATACCGGCATAGGAGTCTTCAACGGAACCGAAAAATTTATGGGTCTGGAGTACCAGTTTGCCACCCAATTCATCTTTGTCATCCACCAGGATAGACGGAATACCGTGGGCCTCAAGCTGAATGGCCGCCGAAAGGCCGGCAGGTCCGCCGCCGATGATCAATACCTCTGTTTCCACCTGTTCGATGTCTGAGATATCCGGTTGCGTATCCACATCCGGAAGCGTGGGGAGGCCTTCAACGCTTTCCACAATCATATTTTCAGTGACCCGGGTCATGCAGGCTTTCACCGGGATGCTGTTGGCGATCACCGTGCATTTGGCGCACTGGCCGTTGGCACAGAAAATACCCTGGGCGGATCCGTCTTTGTGATGGTGGCCGAATATTTTCACATCGTTGGCAAACAGGGCGGAGGAAATCACCTCTCCCTGATTGGCAAACAGTTTTGTTTTGTTCCAGTAAAAGGGGACTTGCGCTTTTTCCGGCACCTCTAGCACAGGGTGGCGGACGATTCGGTTGGTTGTCATAGGCACTCCTCATGAGCAGGGGTGGTTAATCATATGTGTTAATGGTTAAACCATTAAAAAAAGAATGTCAATATTTTTATGGATGGCAGGGGGTTGGCTTAATTCGAATGGTATTGTATGGGCTACCGGCGCCGCCGGGAACGGGGCTTTCTACCTTTGGCGGATTGCTTATCGCCGAATTTGGAACCGGGTTTGGATCCGGACCTGGATCCGTGTTTTTTTCCCGATGGGTTTCGATGAAAGTTCCGGGGTTTCTCCGTAACCATCTTTTTCTGTCGTTCCTTGGCACGGATGTCTTTTTCCACAAATATCTGTTCCCCGGAAAACGGGTCGCGGCCCGTATAGTACATCAGGGTCGAGTATGTGGACGGGGTGGGGGTGAAAATCTGCACCTGTTCGGGTGAGATGTTCAGTTTTGTCCGGGTGAATTCTTTCAGCCTGGACATGTCCCTGGTGGTGCAGCCCGGGTGGGCGGCGATAAGGTAATAGGTGAGAAATTGTTTTTTTCCTGCGCCCGCAGACAGGCGGTCAAAAGCCTTTTTAAAATTCAGGAGATCATCAACGGTCTGCTTGCCCATCAGCGACAACACGCGGGGCTGGGTGTGTTCCGGGGCCACTTTCATCTGACCGGAGACGTGGTGACTTACCACCTTTTTCAGGTAGGCATTCCCTTTCTTTTTATCGTTGAGGATCAGGTCGTAACGGATACCGGAATTGATGAATACCTTTTTGACACCCGGCAGGCGTTCCACTTCAGACAACAAGTCCAGCTGGATCTTATGGTCCGGCCTTAAAGAGGGGCAGGGTTTCGGGAACAGACAGCGCCGGTCCGCGCAACTCCCTTTATCCAGTTTTTTGCGGCATTCATACCCGTACATATTGGCCGTGGGACCGCCCAGATCAAAAATATAGCCTTTAAAGTCCTTGTCCCAGGTCATATGTTTCGCTTCTTCAAGAATGGACTTTCGGCTTCGCCACCGGACAGTCCTACCCTGGTGAACGGTGATGGCACAGAAGTTACACTCCCCGTAACAGCCGTAATGGGTGGGAATGGAAAAGCGGATGGTCTCCAGCGCCTTCACCTTTCCCATGGCTTTATAATAAGGGTGCAGATCCCGTTGAAAGGGGAGGGCGTGGATGGCGTCCAGTTCTTCTGTGGTGCTGTATGGTGCCGGTGGATTCAGGTTCAGGAACCGGTCTCCGTGTTGCTGGCTTAAAGCATCTGCTGTTTGCGGGTCGGTATTGGCGTAGAAAAGTTTAAAGCTTTCTGTATAGGCATTCTTGTCCGATGATACCGCTTCAAAGGAAGGCAGGGGTATTCCTTTGGGGGTATTGCTGATGTATGCAATTCCGGGAATATCCTGAATCATTTCGGGCGTGTTGTTCGCCAACGCAGAAGCAAGACGTAATATGCTGCCGTGGGCCATACCGAAGGCCAGGTAGTCTGCCTTTGCATCAAATAGAATGGAACGCCTCACCCGGTTGGACCAGAAGTCATAGTGAGCGATCCGCCGCAGGCTCGCCTCAATACCTCCCAGGACGATGGGAACGGTGTTCTTGAAGAATCGCCGGACCAGATTTGTATACACAAGGACCGCCCGGTCCGGTCGTTTCTCATTGAGGCCGCCCGGGGTGTAATCATCCTGTTTTCGTCGTTTTTTGGATGCCGTATAATTGGCAACCATTGAATCCACGGCGCCGCCGGTGATCCCCCAGAACAGCCGAGGTTCTCCCAGCCGGGTGATATCCCGGTCGGTTTCCGTATCCGGCTGTGCAATGATGCCGACGCTGAATCCGGCGGCTTCCAGCACCCGACCGATAAGGCTTATGCCCATGAACGGTGAATCGATATAGGCATCTCCGGTAATCAGGATGACGTCAAGACGGGTAATTTGGCGCCGGGTTAATTCTTCGGGGGTGGTGGGCAGAAACATGGAAAGCCTTGGGTTACGGGGTTCAGTATAAAATCATGTCTATCATATCAGGAAGGTACCGGACTTTCAATCCGCCCGATTTCGGGACAGTGTTAGCAAAGGAAAACAGGTTTGCAATTTAAACAGGGTGTGCTAATGTTGTTTGCGTATTCAATAACACGCTCCTACTAACGGATAAGCCAGTCATGCAGCCAAAAAAAACGGGTCTCAGCCTGAAGAGTTTATCAGTTCAGTTCAGTCTCATTGTGATCGGCATTCCTACTTTGGTGCTGATGGGGTTTGGTCTGTATCAGATTAATAGCCAGACCATTGCGCTGCAGGCAAATCTCGACAAGAAACTGAACAACGAAGCGGCTCAGTTGTCTGCCAGCCTGTCCACGGCGTTATTCAACTTTGACGACGAAACCTGTCAGGTGATCTGCAAGGCCGCCCTGAACAAGCCTGAGATCATCAAAATTACCATCCGGGATCTCAATGAGATATATCAGTCCTATGCGGTGAGCGATTTTAATGCCTACGATCCGGAGCGGGAGTCCAGGTTCGTCCAGATTCCCATCCGTTTTAAAAACGAAGAGATCGGTAAACTGGAGATGATCGCCACCACCCGGCTTTTGGAAAAACAGCTGGGGGCCCTGAAAAAATCCATTCTCTGGCAGATTATTATTTTGGATGTGATCCTGGCTTTTGTCATGTCATTGGTCCTGCTGCTCAGGTTTGTCCGACCTTTGAAAGAACTGGAACGGGGATCGGAACGTATTGCTGCCGGTGACCTGGATTATCCCATTGACGTCAGCCGGACAGATGAACTGGGAGCACTGGCCGTCAACCTGCTGACCATGCGCGATGCCGTCAGGGAAAAGGTGACTTCCCTTGAATCGGAGGTGGTTCGGCACGAAAAGACCTCTGTGATACTGAAAGCCACAAAAGAATATCTGGACAATATTTTAAATTCCATGCCCTCCATGCTCATCAGCCTTGATTCCGATTTCAGGATTACCCAATGGAACAACCGGGCTGAGGAACTGACCGGTATGCCCGCAAAGGAGGCCAAAGGCAAGCCTCTGTTTGAGGTGGTGGAGGAACTGGTGCCTCTCAAGGAAAACATAGAGGCGACCATTGCCCGCAATGAGATTTATTTTCAGCCCCGGCAGCCAAGGGCCAGGGAAGATGTGATGGTGTACGAAGATATCACCGTATATCCGCTGTTTTCAGAGTATGTGGAAGGGGCGGTTATTCGTGTGGATGACGTCACTGAACACGTCAAGATGGAGCAGATGGTCGTGCAGTCGGAAAAGATGATGTCCGTTGGCGGTCTGGCCGCAGGCATGGCCCATGAGATCAACAATCCCCTGGCCGGCATGATGCAGAACGCCCAGGTGGTACTCCGCCGGATCAATGAAGATATGCCGGCCAGTGTGGCAAAGGCGGAGGAAGTCGGCACGACCTTGACGGCCATCCGGACTTTCATGGAAAAACGGGGAATTACCCGCCAGTTGGAGTCCATTCACCATGCCGGGGTAAGGGCGTCACAGATCGTACAGAATATGCTCAGCTTCTCCAGGAAAGATTATACCGGAAAGACGCTTCAAAATATTGCCGAGGTCCTGGATCTTACCCTTGAATTGGCGAAAAGCGATTATGATTTGAAAAAACAATACGATTTTAAAACCATTGAAATCGATAAGGCTTATGAGGTTGACCTGCCCCAGGTCTCCTGTGAGGCCAGTAAAATTCAGCAGGTCTTTTTCAATATCCTGAAAAACTGTGCCGAAGCCATGCAGGATGGTGCGGATGCCGGTGAGAATAAAAAATCCCCCAGGCTGACCCTCAGGGCGTTTCGTAAAGGGGCGGACGTCATCGTGGAGATTGAAGACAACGGGCCGGGTATGGAGGAATCGGTCCGCAAGCGGGTGTTTGAACCCTTCTTTACCACCAAACCCGTGGGTAAAGGCACCGGGTTGGGGCTTTCTGTCTCCTATTTCATTATCACCGATAATCATCGGGGAAAAATGAACGTCATTTCAGCTCCCGGTAAAGGGGCAAGGTTCGTTATCCATCTGCCGGCGGCCTGATGTCAGGATGCCCGGAAGAAGGGTCGCAGAACAATCCCGGGGCGATGTTCCCTCTGAATCCCCGTCATAAAACTCTCCTTGACAATTTTTGTTTCTAAATATAGAAACAATTCATGTGTTTCTCTGGGTAGAAACGCGTGGTTTGGCGCGAAGACCACTCAGACACATGGCCGCGATGCCCGGTCAACGACCCGGGCGAAAACAGATACCTGAATCTATGGAGAGCGAATCATGCAGACTAAAATTTTTCTTAGTGAAGATGAAATCCCCCGCCAATGGTACAATCTGGCCGCAGACCTCCCGGGCACCATCAATCCGCCTTTGGGGCAGGACGGCAACCCCATCAGTCCGGATATGCTGGCCGCCGTATTCCCCATGAATCTCATCGAGCAGGAGGTTTCCATGGACCGGTGGATCGATATCCCGGAGGGGGTATTGGATCTGCTGTACCGCTGGCGCCCTTCACCTCTCCATCGCGCCGTGCATCTGGAAAAGGCCCTGGATACCCCGGCAAAGATCTTTTATAAAAACGAAAGTGTTTCCCCGGCCGGCAGTCATAAGCCAAACACTGCCGTGGCCCAGGCCTGGTATAATAAGGAATTCGGTATTAAACGCCTC
>JAKSBB010001216.1 GCA_022361315.1 Desulfobacterales bacterium | reverse complement strand
TCCCTGAGCCGTTTTTCCAGGGCCTTTCGTTGGGTAATATCCCGGGTGATGCCAAGGATCCTGTCCGGGGTGCCTTCAGGGGATCTCAGGAAACGGGCCGTGACTTCCGTCCAAACCGTCTGCCCCCGGCGGTCCGTAAGTTCCACTTCGATGGCCCGGTGCCGGTCCGGGTCTGCGCCCTCGTTTGTGTCCCGGCCAAGCTCTTCGGTAATGATCCGGTACACCTTTTTCATGGAGGTGTCACTCATATGCTGTCCCATTTTCATGTCCAGAAATTCTTCCGGGGAATACCCCAGCAACTGATTCATGGCGGGGCTTACATAGGAGAATTTAAAACCGGCAATATCCAGTATCCAGATCACATCCGTGGCATTGTCCGCAAGTATTCTGTATTTGGCCTCACTCTCCCTCAGGCGGGCTTCGGCCCGGCTTTTTTTCAGGATGGTCCACATCCCGTCCATCATCAGCTGCAGTTGGCGTGTGTCGGAATCGTCGTAATCCGACGGCTTGTTACCCACGCCGGCGAGGGCTACGATTTTTCCGTCCTCAAACACAGGGATGCTCATCATCCGGGTGATCCCCACATGGCCCTCGGGGCACCCTTTTTTGTCCGGGGAGGTGTCTGCGGCATATTCATTTATCACCTCCGGTTTCCGGGTCCGGGCGGCCCGGGCCCATAACCCGGTCTCTGAAACCGGGGAAACCAGTTTATTATCCACCATGGCGCATTGGGCCATGGCCTGTTGGGACCATGTGTGCATGGTCAGCTCGCTCTCGTCGTCGCTCATAAATGCCAGATATCCGATCCGGCTGCCGGTAAGGCTGACAGCCTCCTCCAGGGCGAATTCCGTGATAATCTCCATGGGGCGGCCGGAGAGCTGACTCAATTCAAATAGTTTTTTCAGCCGGAGACGGTCCAGGCGGCGGGCCTGCTCCGCTAAACTGCGCCGTCGTTCGATACGGTACACCTGAACACCGATATAGAGGGAAAGGGCCAGGACAAAGACCAGAATCGCTGCGAATATCCGGATGAATTTTTGGGTAATGCCATCGACTTCCCGATTGATATCATGCTCGTAAATACCGGTGCCGATGATCCATCCCCATTCCGGAAATCCTTTGACGTAAGATATCTTGGGCAGTATTTTTTCCGGTGCGTCCTGCCACTGCCAGTGGTAGTTGACAAACCCCCCGCCTTTTCGCATCACCTTGTCAACCATGGCTACAAAGGGATAGTTGCCCTCGGGGTCCCTGAACAGGGTCAGGTCACGGCCGTCAAGGTCGCTGCGGTAGGGGTGCATTACCATGAACGGGTGGTAATCGTTGATCCAGAAATAGTCCTTTCCCTCATTACCATAGCGGAGGTTTCGGATCTGGCTCATGGCTTCATTGCGGGCGGTTTCGGAGTCGATTTCCCCCTTTTTAACCCGGGTGTCGTAATCGGCCAGCAGGCTGATGGCGGAATCCGTGAGCTGGAGAATTCCTTTTTTTTTCTGGTCGGTCAGCTGCTGGTGCTGGTCGGGGATGAAGAAGAAAAATATGCCAAGAGCGAATACGAAATAGGTCAGATACAGGGGAAGAAGGATTTTAAAGGCACCGGACGCAACCCGACTGCTGATGACTCGGGGCGATGAATTCTGTTCCGGCGAATTATAATCCGGCAAATTCTGAGCCGGTGAAACCTCAGGCATCTGATTAATTGCTCCAGTACAAAGACGGTTAGGAAATGACACCATTGTACCAGGATACCCCTCAAGGTCAACCGGCAATATGGGCTTTTACCGGATTTGGCGTATCCTTGAAGCAGGTGATCAGGCAATGGTCTGCCAGGCCGCCCCTGACGATTGTTTCGCCGATGCGTTTTCCCCGGGTGATGAGGTCAGGGGAATTTGCCTTATTCAGTACCAAAATGTTCATCATGCCCCCGCTGCCGTCCTTGTAAGCCGGTTTGAATATCCCCTGTGCCGATCCGGCCAGCCGGACCACGGTCTTTTCGGTGAGAGGATCACCCACAACCTGTCCGCCAATTTCCGCCAGAAGCTCCGGCCGGTGGACGTATGGTTCATCGATTGGGTGGTCCAGGCAATCCATCCCGATGCAGCCGATGAGTGTATCCGTTTCCCGGGGTACCACGGGCTCGTGGTCTGCAGGGGCTTTTACCGGCCGCATTCTGGCGCCGTCCGATTCGATTAATATGAGATCGAAGGCAGTGGCGGAGAATGTTGCCTGTAATTCTTGAGGTGTATAGCCCAGGAGTTTCTTTTTCTCCGGGTTAATGCCTGCGGCTGCCAGGAGTATGCCGCCAGGTTCACAGGCGTGACCGGGAAGGTCGTCGGCAGGACCGGTATAGAGGCGGTGGTAGTCCCTGCTTTGTTCCCGAGCAATTTGCTTGGGATTAAACATGGCGGTGGTGGTGGTCACCAGGACGGATTTTCCCATTTCGGCGGCTTCCCGGGCCAGGGTGAATATGAGGCTGGTTTTACCGCCGCCGCCGACAACGG
>JAKSBB010001076.1 GCA_022361315.1 Desulfobacterales bacterium | reverse complement strand
CCGGTATGAGAGGCCGGATACCAATATTGCAACAATCCTGGACGAATTCGGCAACCGGCATCCGCCCCCCCATATTCTTCTGAAAGAAGCGCATCCGGAAAAAGAAGTCACCCTGATGCTTGCAGGCCGCCTCCACATCATCCAGCCGGTGGAAATTCAAGGGGGTGTGCAGGGTTTTATCCATCTCGTGGACAACATGCATCCGGTAAAGGAACGTTTGACCACGTATTACCGAATGATGGCCGGTGTTGTCCTCGTCACCCTCATTGTTGTTGTGGTGGCATCCTCACGGATGCAGTCTTTTTTCACAGGCCCGCTCTTTGAGGTGATACAATCCATGGATCTTGTCACCAAAAACAAGAACTATACACTCAGGGTTGACAAAACAAGCAACGACGAAACCGGTATCCTCGTGGATCACTTCAACCGGATGCTGGCAGAAGTCCACCAAAGGGACAAGGCGCTTAAATCATACAGCGAAGAACTTGAACAGCGGGTGGCAGAACGAACGTCCGACCTGTCAAAAGCAAAAACAGAACTTGAATCCATGGTCATCAACCTGGAGAAGGCCAAAGAGGAGGCCGAAGCTGCGGCCCGGATCAAATCCCAGTTCCTGGCCAACATGAGCCATGAGATCCGCACCCCCATGAATGGTGTCCTGGGCATGACCGAACTGCTCAGATCCACCCGGCTGACGTCAGAGCAGGCAAGGTTCACGGATACCATCCGGAATTCCGGAAAAACGCTTCTGGAAATCATCAACGACATCCTGGATTTTTCCAAACTTGAAGCCGGTAAAATGGCCCTGGAAAACATTCCTTTCGCTCCGGCCGCACTCCTTGAGGAGGTGAGCCGCCTGATGGCCCCCCATGCCTACCAGAAGCAACTGGAACTGGTGGTGGATATCAACATGGAAGCAGATATGACGGTAAAAGGAGATCCCACCCGCCTCAGACAGGTGCTGGTGAATCTGGTGAGCAATGCGGTAAAATTCACGGAGCGGGGTGAGGTCATCATCCGGGTATATGGCAAAGGCGCCGGTTCAAGAAACGTTAATGTATATTTTTCCGTGGAAGATACAGGGGTGGGCATACGGCGGGAGAACCTGGAGAAATTGTTTAAACCTTTTTCCCAGCTCGACGGGTCCACCACCAGAAAATACGGCGGCACCGGGTTAGGACTGACCATTTCAAGGGAACTTGTGGAGTTGATGGACGGGACCCTGGCCTGCAACAGCCAGCCCGGCCATGGGACCCGTTTTTTCTTTACCCTTGGCATGGAAAAAGCCCCACCCATGGATGCCGCCGCGCCGTCGACCGATATCCGGTGCCTGAAGGGAATGCGCATTCTCATTGCCGATGATCATCCCCTGACCCGTGACATCCTTTGTCAGCAGTTGGTCCGTCTGGATCTCATTGTGGACACTGTTGATACGGTGGGGGGCACCATAAAACAGCTTACGTCCGGGATTAAGACTGCTCTTCCCTACGATGCCCTCATTATGGACACCCATACACCGGACGAAAACCGTATCGACATCCCACGCCGGGTGAGGGAGCAATCAGGTATTACAACACTCCCCATTATCCATCTGCTCCCCCTGGGTGCCCGTTCGCTGCCGCCGTCCCCCAGACCTGACGAAGTGGGCCCCACATTGTTTCTGACAAAACCGGTGAGGCATTCCGACCTGATCGAGACACTGGGTGCCATCGCCGCCTGTGACCCGGAAGACAGGCGTTCTATCACTGCAACGGCAGTCTCAAAAGAGTCCACACACACAACTCTCGACCTTCATATTCTGGTGGCCGAAGACAATGAAACCAACCAGGAAGTGGCCGTGGGCATACTCCGTAAGTTCGGCTGCCGGGTCACGCTGGCCATTGACGGGAGTCAGGCGGTTTCCCTTTTCCGGCAAACCAAACCCGACCTGGTACTTATGGACTGCCAGATGCCGGTAATGGACGGATACGAAGCCACAAGACAAATCCGGAAAATCGAAGAACAGACAACACATCGCACCCCGGTTATCGCCCTGACCGCCCACGCCCTTGCGGGGGATAAAGAAAAATGTATCGCCTCAGGCATGGATGATCATCTTGGAAAACCCTTTAATTATGAGGAACTCAGGCAGACCCTCATCCGCTGGTGTCCCGGCCGCGCGTCTGCGGTTGGGGCAGCATTCGTGATACCTGAAAAAAACGACCACCCCGATCCTCCTGACACGTTGCCGGACGAGCCCAGCCTTCACAGACCGGCGCTTGAGAATATCAAAGCCCTTCAGATGGAGGGAGAACCCTGCATTTTAACCCGTGTGGTCGGCGCATATCTTTCCAAAACATCCGAACAGATCGCGCGTTTGGAAAAAGACGGCCCCGGTATGCCCACAGATGACCTTCGGGTCATGGCCCACACCCTGAAATCCGCCAGCGCCAACGTCGGCGCCCTCAAACTTTCCGGCCTGAGCGCGAGGCTGGAAAAGGACTTAAAGCAAAACCATCTCGCAGATAAAGATAAACTGATCCATGAAATCTGTCGCGAGTTTTCAATTGTGAATTCAGACCTCACAAAGGAGGTAGCGTCATTATGAACCTCTACTCACAACCGGATCGCACGACTCCGCTGGCCCTGGTGGTGGATGATGATGATTCCATACGCCTGACCATTGCCGCAGCCCTGAAAAAATACGAACTGGATGTCATCGAGTCCGAATCCGGTATAAACGCCTTGAATCGATTCCAATCCGACACCCCTGACATCATCCTCATGGATGCATTGATGCCCGATCTGGACGGTTTTGCTGCATGTGAAGCCATTCGTAGCCTGCCACAGGGGCAATTTACCCAGATCCTCATGGTGACCGGACTTGATGATACGGAATCCGTGAGAAAGGCATTTGAAAAAGGGGCCAACGGCTTTGTCACCAAACCCATTAACCTGACCATGCTCGGCCAGCATGTCCGGTATATGCTCAGGGCCGGCAGGGCATTCAGGGAACTGCATGCCAGCAGAAACAGGCTCGCCAAGACCCAGGAACTTGCCATGATCGGCAACTGGCAGATCGATTTAAAAACCGGCACCTTCCATTGTACACCGGAAGCATGGCAGCTGCTCGGCATAGATGCGCAAGCACCACAACCGGATATCAACACATTTTTATCCCCCATTGTCCATGAAGACAGGGAGCACGTGGGCCAGTCCATTCGCCTGGCAGCAGCCCAGAGATCTCCACTTGCCATCCACTACCGCATTGAAATCCCCGGTGGACGGCTCAAGCATATATCAAATAAGGCTGAAATCATTGCGGATGAAACAGGCCGCCCCGCTGCCATGCTGGGCATTGTCCAGGATGTTACCCAGTTAAAAAAGGCTGAGGATGAAATCCGTTTCCTGGCATTTTCCGACAGTCTTACGGGCCTTGCCAACCGCCTGTTGTTCATGGACCGCCTGGAACAGACCATATTGGATGCGCAACGGCATCAACAGTACTTTGCCCTGCTTTTTCTGGATTTGGATCATTTTAAACATATCAATGATACCCTTGGCCATCACGTGGGAGATCTGCTGCTGAAAAAGGTGGCGGAGACCATCCAGAACTCCATACGGAAAAGCGACTCCGCCACCCGTCTCTCAGATATGCCGGACCAGCATAATTCACTGATTGCGAGGCTGGGTGGAGATGAGTTCACCATCCTTCTCTCCCAACTCGATTCACCGGATTATGCCGCCTTTGTTGCCCAGCGTCTGCTTGAGGCCATACCTGAAACCCATACCCTGGACGGTCACGAAGTCTCCATCAGCACCAGTATCGGCATCAGCATTTTTCCCGATGACGGAGACCGGCCGGATCTTCTGCTTAAACGGGCAGATACGGCCATGTATGATGCCAAACAAAAGGGGCGGAACGGATATCAGTTTTTCAAAAAATCCATGAACGAGGCAGCCAAAGAGCGGTTTGCCATTGATATGGATCTTAAAAAAGCGCTGAAAAATGATGAATTCCGTCTGGTATATCAACCCCAGGTCAATCTGAAGCGCCGGGAAATTGTCGGTGTGGAAGCCCTGCTGCGCTGGGACCACCCTGTCCGGGGCCTGATGCGGCCTGACACATTTATATCCATTGCGGAAGAATCCAGCACCATCATCGACATCAACCACTGGGTTATTGAAACAGCCTGCCGGCAGGCACAGACCTGGCGTGAGCTGGGACTGCGTCCCCTGAAAGTGGCCGTGAACCTGTCGGGGTTTAAATTGAGCAGTCAAAATCTGGCCCAGAAGTTTGATACGATTTTAGAACACTATGATTTAGACCCCCGGCTCATGGAACTTGAAATGACTGAAAATGTCCTCATGCAAAATACAGATTTGAATATTCGGACATTGAAACAACTCAAGAAAAGAAGCCTGAGAATCGCCCTGGATGACTTTGGTACGGGATACTCATCCCTTTCTTACCTGACCTCCTTTCCGGTGGATGTCATCAAGATAGACAAATCATTTGTCATGGATGATTCAGAGCTGACGAAAAACAACGTGATCATCAAAGCCATTGTGGCCATGGGACACAGCCTGGGAAAAAACGTTCTGGCAGAAGGAATTGAAACAGAAGAACAATACCATCTATTGAGGGAAATGGGATGTGATGAAGGACAGGGATACTATTTCAGCAGACCCCAAAGACCATCCCGGATAACCGAAATTCTCACCGAAGGAAGAATTTAGCCAGATTCACGCAAACAAACCGGTCAGGAATCCATGGACAATCCGTGTTTTTTGAGTTTCCTGACGATTGTGGACTGGCTGACACCCAGGTACTCGGACAGTTCACGGGTGGAGTCCACCTTGTCCAGGGCCTGTTTCAGCTTCTTTTTTTCAAAGGCCAGAAGTTCTTCATTCAGATCCATAGGCCGGGGCCTGGCTGCTTTCTTGGTGATGGTTGCAGGTGTCTTTAAGGTGTTGGCGGGCAGGATATTGTTAAGCACTTTTTTCTCTTTGATCACCACCGCATTTTTGATGATGTTTTTCAGCTCCCGGACGTTTCCGGGAAAGCTGTATGTCAGGAGTTGCTCCAGGCATTTTTCGGAGAATTGCTTATTCTGATTATAGGTCTTGTTGTACTTCTTCAGGTAGTAGTCTGAAATTCTGATGATATCTTCCTGCCGCTCCCGCAACGGGGGTATCTTCACTGGAAATATATTGAGGCGGAAGTATAAATCCTGGCGGAACTTCTTCTGGTTCACCAGTTCCTCAAGATCCAGGTTCGTGGCTGCCAGCACGGTACAATCCACTTTGATGGCCTTGGTGCCTCCCAACCGGCGGATTTCCCCGTCATCCAGACATTTTAAAAGCTTTGCCTGAACTGAAAAGGGCAGATCTCCGATCTCATCCAGAAAAATGGTCCCCCCGTTGGCCAGTTCGAACAAACCGGCCTTACCCGTGTCTGCCGCTCCGGTGAAGGCGCCCTTTTCGTATCCGAACAGCTCTGCTTCCAGCAGCATTTCCGGCAGGGCAGCGCAATTGATCGAGATAAACGGCTTATCTTTGCGGGGGCTGTTTTGATGAACAAATTTCGAAAGAAAGCCTTTTCCCGTGCCGGACTCGCCTGTGATGAGAATGTTTGAGGCATCCATTTTGGCCAGTTTAACCAGAACGTTCAGGACCTGGTGCATGGCCGGAGATTCTGCAATGATGCAACTGTCCTTCATCTCAAGCAGATTACGGTCGGACAGCTCACTCTTAATTTTTTCCGTTATTTCCCTGGCACGGTGCAATTGGTCCCGAAGGTCCTTCACCATGGTCATATCATGCTCGATCACCACCACGAACAATACGTTACCGTCCTTATCCAGAATCGGGATACCGGATGCCATGATATATTTATCCTGGCCAAAGACATACAGCGGCCGGCTCACAGGCTTCTTGTCCCTCAGTATCGTTGGGGTCAGTGCCTGGTCGACGATGCCGTCCCTTGCCAGGTTCCGGATATCCATGCCGAGCATATCACTCTTTTTCATGCCGATAAGACCGGCTGCCACATCATTGACCCTGAGGACAATCCCGTCACCATCCATAATATAGATGCCGTAATAGCTGTGGTCGACGATGGCCTGGAACTGGCGTTGAATTTCTTTGACATTGGGATAATGCCATGCCGCGTTTTCCACTGCTGCCTGGGATTGTACCAGGCAAATCGCTGCCGCATTCCCTTCCGCATTTTGGGATGGGGAAATCGTTAACACGATATCATCGTTTTCTGACGACATATGAAATGAGTCACACGGCAGATTGAGTGCCACCACATGATTGACCGCTTTGGATAATTCGGGGTCCGTATCTGTCAAGAGACATCCGGGCTTAAAGGTATTGGGCAGGAGATGCGTTGCCTGGAGATTCATGTAGGTCACAGCACTGGTATCGTCGACACAGAGGATTCCCACAATGGCATTATCAAATAGCTTTTCAGGAAACGCGGTCATAGATTTCCCTTTTCTTTTTGGTGTCGGCAAAATCTTGCGAAAGCACCATAGCAGTTTTCAAAGCCCAGGACAAATGGATCCCGGTGCCTGGAAACCAGGCACCGGGACAGGGTAAGAAAACGGCCCGGGCCTATTCCACCGATGTCATATATGACTTCAGGTCCCGGTCAAGATCCGAAGGAATCATCATTTCGGGACTGGCTTCAAGCCGTTCTTTCATTCTGCGGTTTGCCCTGACCATAATGCTTTCCTTCCCTTCAGCCTCCCATTTGTCGTAGGATGTCCAGCAGGCCATGGAGGGCAGCCACTGCCCTTTAAACCGTTTAAAGGTATCGGGATGGGAGAGGTAACTGCCGCCGGGCCCCACCTCTTTCATCACATCAAGGGACATTTCACTGTCCGAGGTATCCACCCCTTCACAGATCCGGATGGCACGGCTCATCATCTCCTCGTCAATGATAAATTTCTCATAGGAGATGGTCATGATGGCGTCAAGCACCCCAAACACCTGCTCAACCATGTGTCCGCCGGTCATCAGGCCCATGAGCATGTTCTGCATGGTTTCGTATCCCGCCTGGATATCCGCTTCTTTTGAATCGGTCATCCCGGCCATGATCCGGGTGGGCACCTTGTAAAAATCAATGGCCATCTGCAGGCAGGTGGAATTGATCAGGAACATCTCCGGCGGAGAATAGGCACAGATGGCCGTCCGCATATCCGCCATGGTGGAAGCGGGGCAGTAGACCACGGGAGATCCCGGGCTGATGAGCTGGATCAGGGTGGCTCCGGCCAGCACCTCGGTATTCTGCTGCACAATGGAACCGAACAGGGTCATGGGGGATGTCACCCCGGCCATGGCGCAGGGCAGCAGGTACACGGGCTGCCGCCGTTTGGCATAGGCGAGGATGGTGTCCAGGGTCTCAGTGGCATATTTCAGGGGGCTTAAAGGATTTGTGCTCACCCCCACACAATAATGATCCCTCATGAACGCCTTGCCGAAGACCATTTCCACCATATTCAGGGATTCCTCGGCCTTTTTGGCTTCTGTACAGCTGCCGATGAGGGGTTTATCCGTATGACGGATGGTCTCATGGAGCATATAAAGGGCCCGTTCGGTGGCCTCCACATCGCTGGGGGCAATGGGCGTGGCCCCGGTGAGTTTAACGATCTCGCTGGACTGGGAGAGCTTCTGGAAATTGGCATAATCTTCCAGCACGCCCATCCGCTTACCACCGTCCATGTCTTCCACAAAGACACAGCCCACGTTGGGATGGGGAGCGATCCCGTCCCCGATGGTCACGGACTGTTCAGGGTTTCGGGCCTCATGGCGGTAGACGGCAGGGGCCTGGGCCATGGCGGACTCCGCCATCTGCCTTGAAATATAGACGGTTTTGCCCTCCACCCTGGCCCCATGTTCCCTGAAAACTGCCAGGGCTTCCTCATGCTCAAAAATAACGCCTGTGGTTTCAAGCAGCTCGATGCTGGCAGCGTGAATCCGGGGAAGATCACTCTCTCCCACGATTTTTACCCGGGGAAGCCGCCGGGTGGTGGCATCGCAGAATGTATTGGTCGTATT
>JAKSBB010000948.1 GCA_022361315.1 Desulfobacterales bacterium | reverse complement strand
GTTTATTGCATTGCGAAGTCTTGTGGAAAAGATTGAGGCTGGAAAAGAGGGGGTGCCTGACAAAGAGGCGGCCCGGATTGCCCGGCTGAAAAAACAGAAGATGCGGCGGAAACGTAAAGCCAGGAAAAAGCTGAAGACCGACCGGGAGCCCAATCAGAATTTGTAGGACAATTTCCTGCTATAAATGAATAATTTCCATGGTTGTATCTGCAATCATGGCAAGTCCCATGTCCTCGGCAGCGTTGAACACTTTATCTATTTTTGAATTCATCACCCTGCCATCATTGCCCGCCATGGCAAATCCGATTTCAGCCCAGTCCAGGCTGTCGTTGAGACCGGTTTCTGCAATGGAAATATTAAACCGGTTAGCCAGACGTGAAATCATGGACTTCACAATTTTCCGTTTGGCTTTCAGCGAGGCGACGCCGAAAAGCTTCAGCTTGATCACGCCGGTTCCGACGACCATGGGCGAGTCTCCTTAAAAAGTGCCGAGCTGGCAGGGTTTTATCCGTATCTCCATTTTCTCGCAGATGGAGCCCATGTCCGGACGGGACAAGGTAAGGTCACCTGCAAGTTCCCAGGCATTGCGGCAGGAGATGACGCCGTCAGTCTGTGCCCTGAGAACGGCATTCCGTACAGCATCAGATATGACAATACTTGGATCGAAGTTCTTTTTCTGGTTTGGCGAATGGCCGAAAAGGCCGAGCTGGCAGGTTGAAATACGAAGTTCCAGAAGATCGGCCTGGATACCGATTTCGTATGGTCTTACATTGCAGTCCACGGCTGCCCTGTGGGCATCGGCGCAGTCAAGGCGGCCGTCCCGGACAGATTTTTCAATCCGTTCCCTCAGGGCTGGATCAATGGTTTTTTCCGGATGCTTGCCTGCGTAGTTTCCCCTGTCCTGGTGTGCCATATGTGTTCTCCGACTGTATCTGTATTGACTTCGGGATTGCGAATTGCTGTAATAGGAACTTTATAACTTAATTTAGCCGGGTAATAAAGGGTGAACCCGTATTCTCCCGGAATGGTAACGCTTGAGAAAGGGCTGATTCATGTTAGAAGAAATCGCTTCCAATAAATTTCAGATGATCTACATTGCCTCCTGCGGACAGGGGATCAACGCCTTTCACCTGGTGGAATCCACATTGGTCCAGTTTCCGGATTCGCAAATCACAGTGGTCAAGGTGCCCCATGTGAGAACGGAAAGCCAGGTGGATGAGCTCATCGCTAAAGTAAAGGATATCGAAAGCCTCATCGTCCATACCCTTGTGAATTCCGAGCTGAGAAGGTATCTGACCCGTAAGGGGATTGAGAATCAGATTGTGACCATCGACATGATGGGACCCATTCTTTCCAAGATTCAGGCCTTTCTCCACAAACCACCTCTGGAAACACCGGGGTTGTATCGGGAGATACATCAGGTGGATCTCAGACAGGTGTCTGCCATAGATTTTGCCCTGGCCCATGACGACGGCTTGAATCCGGATTCACTCACAGATGCGGAAATTGTTTTGGTTGGGCTGTCACGGGCCGGAAAAACACCGCTGTCCATGTACATGGGGGTTCAGGGGTGGAAGGTGGCCAATATCCCCTATGTGCCGGGGGTACCCATGCCCGACACCCTGGACCTTGTGGACCGCCGACGTGTCATTGCCTTGAATATCAATCCTGAGCAATTGTTGTCCCACAGAAAGCTTCGCCAGGAAAGCCTTGGCGCCAACGATATTTATGCCTATTCCGGCAGGAATGAGGTGGAGGAAGAGATCCGGAACGCGCAGAGGTACTATATCACCAAGGGGTTTTCCATGATCAACGTCAGCAACAAACCGATTGAGACCTCGGCTGAAGAAATTGCCGAGATGATTACCCGGCGGTTCAAGGCCGACGCCCACATTACAGAGTAATCCGTTTTTTGGGTATTACCGTTCTATTTCGTATAGAGACTGGGGATCTTGGGAATGGATTTGAACCGGTGGTCCAGATTCATAAGGCTTTCGGCATTTCCGATGGCAAAATATCCCTGGGGCTGGACACACTGGTACAATTTGTTGACCACGCCTTCACTTGTGGGAAGATCAAAATAGATCATTACGTTTCTGCAGGAAATGGCATCAAACCGGTCCGACGGCGGGGGATCGGTAATCAGGTTAAACCGCTCGAACTTGATATGGGAGGCGATTTCCTTTTTTATCTTCACAAAGCCGTTGTATTTGCCTGACCCTTTTTGAAAGTATTGGTGGAGAATGGGCAGGGGAACGTTTTTCAGCTTGTCGTTGCGGTAGATACCCCTAAGGGCAGTAGCCAGCACAGTGTGGGAAATATCCGTGGCCAATATGTTGAACTTGAGGTTTCTGGCTGCCATTTGAACCGCTATGGTATACGGCTCATCACCGGTTGAACAGGCGGCGCACCAGATCTGGAATGTCTTCCGTCCGGCGTCGGGCCGGGCCGCCAGTTGATCAATGAAATAGGCAATGCTCCGGTTCTCCCGGAAAAAAAAAGAATGGTTGGTTGTCACGGTATCGATAAATTCAACCACTTCGGTTTCACTGGTCTTCAGGTACTCAAGGTAGGCAGTAAAATCTTTTTTGGTTACCCGCATCCGCTTGGCAATCTTTGATTTCAGCAGCTCCAGCTTACCTTCGTGAAGGTTGATGCCGGAGATACGATATACCATCTCTTTGAGTTCGTAGAACTGCTTTTTGGAGAGAACTATGGAATTCATGGCGGAATAATAATATAAAGCCAAATTGGATGTAAACAGAAAAAAGGAGGATTTGAAGATCGCCAATAAACCCCCATTTGTAGACCGGCGAAAATCAAAGGATGTTTTGGCACGTGCCTTTATCTGGATTAACTATGTGGCTTGGGCAATTTTGTTTGTCACACTTCTGGTGTTTCACCGGGCACAGCCGGAATTTGAGACCCTTTTTGACCGCTTTTACCGGCTTAACCTTCGTACGGAGTGGGACACGGTTTTCCTGCGCTACCTGGTGTATGTGGTGGGGATAGGGCTGACGGCCTGTCTGGCAGGCCTGGGGCTTGCCATGGTCCGGGCCAGGCGAAAGACCGATCATAAGGTGCCGATTATCATTCTCGGCGGACTTTATGTCTTTTTATTTATCCTCTCATGGTTTTTGTTTCTAAGATAATGGAACGGGGTGTTCCCGGATGTTTTTTACGGGGACAGTCAAGGTAATCCGGAGATCTGCCGATACCTGTTTAAACGATGTGGTCGGACAATAGAGGAACGGAAATTGAGAGACTGGCAATAAAACTTATGAATCAAATTCTTATACGCATATTCATATTTTTCATGATCGTGGCTGCAGTGCCGGCCTCTGCCAGGGATTTTATTGTTGAATTTGTTGATGAGCACTACAAAGAAACCCAACAGCCCTATTCACATACCCCCATGATTTACCATTCCATTCAGGTGACCTCCGATGCCGGACCCAAGCTGCTGATACTCACCGGAGATGACCTGGAATACCGCAGCTGGCTGCGGCAATATATTGCCCAGGACAAAAGTTTCATGGTACAGGTGCCTGAGAATGAAAATGACCTGTTCATCGCATCAAAAGCCTTCGAGATCAATGTCAACAACGTCCATCCTTTCAGCGGGGAAAAATGGGCACCCGGTGAATTGGGCAAGAAGAAAAAGGCCACCGGCACGGCAAAGTCAGCACGAATGCTCCACGGCGACAGCCATATCATGGTGCTGGATACGAACACCAAGCGGAGCCGGTTGATCACTTCGGTCATCAATCGCATGGGATATACGGCCATGGTATCCAGAGACGGGCAGCAGGCCCTGCATATCTTTAAAAACCAGCCTGAAAAATTTAAAATGATCATCACCAACCACCAGGTGCCGGGGATGCCTGCCGAGCAGTTCATCACGGATCTGCTGAAAATCGATCATCAGATTCCCATTCTCGTGGAAACCGGTTACAACAAACCGAAAACCAAGGATAAATTCATCTCGAAGTTTTCAGGTGCAGGTACTGTCACGATTACCCCCGTGGTGCTGGATAACCTTCAGAACACGATCAAGGAAATGGTCAAACAGCCTTCTGGGGGAGTCATGCAAAAGGGTGGCGGTGCGGCGCCCATGAATAACGGCAGGCCTGTAAACGGTTAGGAGACCATGCGAACTTATCTTAAATTCACATTTCTGGTATCCACAATTCTGGCAGTTTTACTTCTGGCGACACCTGGGTTTACCCAGGATGAGGCCTATGATCGGTATGAGGCCAGTTTTAGAAATTTCATAAAATGCGAGCTTACCCGCACCGATGCCATGGACCACTTTAAAGGCAAGGCATTCAAAATCACCATGGTTAATCTCCACGGTATCCGCAATGAATCCGGAATTAAGATATTAACAGGGGCAGTGCAGTGTTTTGCCGGAGATACCTACCATACGCTTTACACGGCTGTGGGTGTGACACAGGTGGCGGGCAAGGAAATCGTTTCCTACTATACCATCAGAAAAAAGAGGTTCTCCATTCTGGCTACGGAGCTGATCCGGTATCCATACATGGAACGATGCCCCTGGAGCCGCTACTGGGTGGATCTGGATTAAAATACAGCAGTAACTTAACAAAAACAGAAACCGCCTGATCCGGGTAACCGGGTCAGGCGGTTTTATAATTTAAAGCGACCGTAAACGGACGGTAGGTTTAAGGATTCATAATGGCGGCCTGGGCTGCTGCCAGCCGGGCAATGGGTACCCGGTAAGGAGAGCAGGAGACATAGGTCAGGCCGGCCTTGTGGCAGAAGACCACAGAGGCGGGATCACCGCCGTGCTCACCACAGATACCCAGCTTGATGTCGGGTCGGGTCTTGCGGCCGCCTTCGACTGCTGTGGTGATGAGGCTGCCGACGGCTTCCTGGTCCAGGGTTTCAAAGGGATCTGAATTGAGGATGGCGTTGTCGATATAGTCGTTCATAAAGGAACCGATATCATCCCGTGAAAAGCCGAAGGTCATCTGGGTCAGGTCGTTGGTACCAAAAGAGAAAAACTGGGCATAGTCGGCCATCTTATCTGCGATGAGTGCGGCCCGGGGAATTTCGATCATGGTTCCGTATTGGTATGGCAGAGATTCCATCTGGTATTTTTCCAGGGCTGCCCCGTAACACTCGGTGACGATATTCCGGGTAAACTCAAGCTCCTTTTCATTACAGGTAACCGGGACCATAATTTCCGGCAGGGGATTCTTACCCGCCTGGATCAGTTCCGCACTGGCTTCGAAAATCGCAGTAATCTGCATCCGGGTGATCTCCGGATAGGTAATACCCAGGCGCACACCCCGGTGTCCGATCATGGGGTTGGATTCTTTGAGTACTTCGCTTCTCTTTTCAACTTCCTCCAGATCGATCCTCAGGGCATCGGCAATTTCCTGCTGATTTTCCACGGCCTGGGGAACAAATTCGTGAAGGGGAGGATCCAGGAGCCGCATGGTCACCGGCAGGTTATCCATGACGGAAAGGGTATTGCTGATCTCCTGCTTGACGAATGGAAAGAGTTCATCAAGTGCGGTACGGCGTTCCTCAACGGTTTTGCTCAAAATCATCTTTCTGAGCAGAAAGAGGGGGCGGTCGGAGTCGGTGCCGTAGAACATGTGCTCGGTTCTGAACAGGCCGATACCCTGGGCGCCGAAATCCAGCGCTGTCTGGGCATCTTCCGGGGTGTCCGCATTGGTTCTGACCTTCATGGTTCTGTATTTGTCCGCAATGGCCATAAACTTCTGAAATTTGGGGTTTTCAGAGGCATCCTTCATCTTTAACCGGCCGTCGTAGACAACACCCTTGGTTCCGTTGAGGGTGAAGAAATCTCCCTCTTTAAAGACCCGGGTGCCCACCCGCAATTCCTTGGTATCGAAGTCGATTTTAAGCGCACCAGCACCCACAATGCAGCATTTCCCCCAGCCCCTGGCAACCAGGGCGGCGTGGGAGGTCATCCCCCCTCTGGCGGTAAGGATGGCAGCAGCAGCCCGCATCCCTTCGATATCTTCGGGATTGGTCTCTTCACGAACCAGAATTACCTTTTTGTCGGATTTGGCCCAGCGCACCGCGTCCTCAGCGGTGAATACAATCTGTCCCCATGCGCCGCCGGGGCCAGCGGGCAGTCCTTCGGCCACCTTTACGGCAGCCTGTTCCTCAGCCGGATCAACAACGGGATGAAGCAGGTCATCCAGGATTTTGGGATCCAGACGGCAGACCATGGTTTTCTCATCAATCATCCCTTCATCCAGCATATCCATGGCCATATTCAGGGCGGCTGTTGCAGTGCGCTTGCCCACCCGGCACTGGAGCATGTAAAGTCTGCCTTCCTGAATGGTAAATTCGATATCCTGCATATCCCTGTAGTGGGATTCCAAAAGATTCCGGATCTCGAACAATTGTTTGTACAGCTCCGGCATGGATTCCTCAAGGGAGTCCAGATGCTCGTTCTGTTTGTTTTTGGTGTCGTTGTTCAGGGGATTTGGGGTACGGATACCCGCCACAACATCTTCGCCCTGTGCATTGACCAGCCACTCTCCGTAAAATTTGTTTTCCCCGGTGGCCGGGTCCCTGGTGAATGCCACACCGGTGGCTGAGGTATCGCCCATGTTACCGAAGACCATGGTCTGTACGTTTACAGCGGTGCCCCAGTTATCCGGGATATGCTCAATTCTGCGGTAAGAGACGGCCCGTTTTCCGTTCCAGCTTTTGAAAACAGCCCCGATGGAACCCATGAGCTGGGCTTTGGGATCATCGGGGAACTCCTGGCCAAGGTCTTCGGCGATCTTCTTTTTAAAACGTTCGCACAATCCCTTCATATCCTCGGTGGAGATATCGGTGTCGTGGTCGTATCCCTTGTCGTTCTTGAGGTTGTTCATCATCATCTCAAGATTCAGGCGGATACCCATGCCGTCCTTGGGCTCGACCTGCTCGGCTTTTTCCATAACCACGTCGGAATACATCATGATCAATCTGCGGTAGGCATCCCAGACAAACCACTCGTTTCCGGTCTTTTTGATCAGACCCGGAATCGTTGCCGTGCAAAGGCCCACGTTGAGGATGGTTTCCATCATACCCGGCATGGATGATCTGGCACCGGACCGGCAGGAAACGAGAAGGGGATTTTCCGGATCACCGAACCCCTTCTCCATCTGTGCTTCGAGATTAACCATAGCGGCAAGGGTTTCATCTTCCAGCGTATCCGGAAAACGGCCGTTGAGATCAAAATAATGGTTGCAGCACTCGGTGGATATGGTAAAGCCCGGAGGTACGGGCAGGCCGAGTTTGGCCATTTCTGCCAGGTTAGCGCCTTTGCCGCCCAGAAGATTTTTCTGGCCTGCATCTCCATCGGTTTTCTCAGGACCGAATTCATAGATATATTTGGTCATCTCATCCTCATTTAGAAATCATAATACATTAAAAAAAGTGATCATTTATAAAAAACTGAAAGGATACTATGTAGACGCCGAAAAAAATCAAGTCAAGGAAAAACTTGTATTTCTTGTATTTATAAAATAATCCTCAAATGATATGGTACCTTTTTTATTTACAACTCTTGGCCGGCGCTCAGATGAATGGAACCCAGAGCGTGGTATGAGGCCCGGTAATTGTAAGTACAAATGCTAGCAAACATGCAGATGGTGAGATGCTGAACATAGAGAACATTTCCAAAGGATTCGGGGACCAGATTCTACTCGAAGAAACCGGTATGCAGATCAACCCGGGTGAACGGGTGGGACTTGTGGGCCGGAACGGCCACGGTAAGACCACATTGTTGAATATCATTGCCGGTATTGATCATCCGGATGACGGCCGGGTGTCTATCCCGTCAGGCTACAGGATCGGGATGCTGTCCCAGCATATTCGTTTTGAAAAGCCCTCCGTTTTAGAGGAGGCCATGCGGGGATTGCCCGAGCACGAAAAAGACCATTATTGGAAGGCTGAGAAGATTCTGGCCGGTCTCGGGTTTTCAAATGAGGCCATGCAGCGGGATCCCCATGAGTTCTCCGGCGGATACCAGGTCCGGCTTAACCTGGCAAAGGTGCTGGTATCAGAACCCGACCTGTTGATTCTTGACGAACCCACCAACTATCTGGACATCACCTCCATCCGCTGGATTTCTCAGTTTCTCATCTCCTGGCCGCGGGAAGTGTTGCTGGTGACCCATGACCGGGGCTTTATGGACAATGTCGTGACCCACATCGTAGGGATTCACCGGCGTAAAATGCGTAAAATCCAGGGGGATACCTCCAAATATTATCTCCAGGTGGCCCAGGATGAAGAGATTTACGAAAAAACCCGGCAGAATGAGGCCAAGCGGAAAAAAGAAATCGAACAGTTTATCACCCGTTTCCGGGCCAAGGCCCGGCTGGCCAATATGGTGCAGTCCAGGATCAAGACCCTGTCTAAACTGGACAATAAGGAAAAACTGGCTGAATTAAAGAACCTGGAGTTCGCGTTTAACAGTTTGCCCTTTGCCGGAAAACAGGTGTTGACGGCACAGGATCTGACCTTCGGATGGGAGGCGGATACGCCCCTGTTTAAGGATTTTTCCCTGACGGTTTACCCTGGAGACCGGGTGGCGGTCATCGGTAAAAACGGAAAAGGCAAAACCACCTTGCTCAAACTGCTTAACGGCAGTATGGAACCACAGAACGGCTGGGTTAAACCAAATCCGGGTGTGGAGCACGGATATTTTGAGCAGACCAACGTACAGACCCTGAACCCAACCTTCACCATTGAAGATGAATTGCTTTTAACCCATCCGGATACCGAGCGTCAGAAGGTACGAAATATCTGCGGTGCCATGATGTTTGAGCAGGATGCAGCCCTTAAAAAAATCTCCGTGCTTTCCGGTGGTGAAAAGGCCAGGGTGATGCTGGGTAAACTGCTGATCCGTCCGTTAAATCTATTGCTGCTTGATGAACCCTCCAACCATCTGGATATTGAAGCCTGTGATGCCTTTGTGGCGGCTCTGAACGCCTTTGACGGGGCGGTCGTCCTGGTCACCCATAACGAGATGTTTTTACATGCGCTTGCCAACCGGCTGGTGGTTTTCAAAGAGAACGGCATATCCGTCTTTGACGGGACTTACCAGGAATTTCTTGAGAAAGAAGGGTGGGAAGATGAGGCTCAGCGTCCGGAAAAGCAAAAACCGGATGAGGCAAAACCCAAACAGCCTACGCTCACCAAAAAGGAACTGCGAAAGAAAAAATCGGAACTGGTTGCCCGGCGATCCAAGGTATTGAATCCGCTGCAGAAACAGATTACGAAAATAGAAGATAGTATAGAAAGGCGTGAAGAGCGGATCGCCCAGGTAAACCAGGCCCTGCTTGATGCATCGCAAAACGGGGAAGGCAGCAAAATCCAGGAGTTGTCAAAGGAATTGGCAGCCCTTGAATCCGAGGTCGAAACTTTCTTTGAAGAACTTGAAGTAAAAACCGAGGCCGCAGATGAGATTAAAGCGGCCTATGACAAAGATATAGAAGAATTGGAAAGGTGTTAATTGGGATGGACAAACGTACATTTACATTCTATTATGGGATTGTTTTAATCGCCGTCGGGATCGGGGTTTTTTTCAGAATACCCCAGGTGATGCCTGAACTTGAAACCATAGAATTTTTCAGCAACAAAATCGGGGTCGTAAAATTCTGTTTTTATGTTTTGGGCAGCCTTCTGATACTGGCCGGCGGGATCCGCGTGAAAAACAACTACAAAAGCGACAAGAACACAGATCAGGACAACCGATAACCACATCCATCAGGGCGGCATATAAATGGCCAACGGCGCAAAGGGTAAATCAAGCCTGAAATCAACGATCAAGGACCAGTCCGGTGCTGGCAAAACCAAGATCGGCGAAATTCTGTCCAAAGAAGGTCAGATCACCAGTATTCAGCTTAACGAAGCCCTGGATGTGCATAAGAAAACCCAGGAACGGCTGAGCAGCATCCTGCTGTACAAGGGGTATATTGATCCGGATACCATCATCAATGTACTGGGCCGTCTCTACAACTACAATGTCGTTAAGTTTTCCGAAATAAAAGCAGATCCGGATGCCATTGAAGTACTGCCCTATGAAACAGCAAAAACGGATCTGGTGTTTCCCATGGGGCTGGCGGGGGACGATTTATCCGTGGCCATGGCGGAACCCACGGATACCACTGTCGTAGAGGAACTCCATAAAAAGACCCAAAAAAATATCAAGGTCTTTGTCGCCACTGAAAATGATATCATCCAGGCATACCGGGACTATTATAAGATCTCGGATGATGAGTACAAAAGTTTCCTCCACTTTGAGGACGATACGGAAGATGAAGAACCGGTCACCTCGGTGGACGACTTCGGCTCCCTCGTATCCGAAGCTGCTGAAGAGGTTGAAGTCGGTGTGGTGGATATGGACGACGGCCAGGACGAGTTCATGGCCTCGGACGCCCCCATCATCAAGCTGGTGAACGGTATTCTCACCAAAGCCATTACAGATGGGGTCTCGGATATCCATATCGAGCCCTTTGAAAAATCTTTCCAGGTTCGTTACCGTCTGGACGGCGGCATGTACAAGGCTATGAACCTGCCGATCACCATCAAGAATGCCGTCATCTCCAGGGTGAAAATCCTCGCCGCCCTTGATATTGCCGAACGCCGGGTCCCCCAGGACGGTCGTATCAAACTGCGTCTGGGTAAGAAAAAATCCGTGGATTTTCGTGTTTCGACCCTTCCGACTTTGTTCGGGGAAAGTATCGTTATGCGTATCCTGGATCAGAGTGCCCTGAGTATCGACCTCACCCGGCTGGGGTTTGAACCGGGCACCTTTGATATGCTGAAACGGTGTATCGGCAGACCTTACGGCCTTTTGCTGGTCACCGGCCCCACCGGTTCCGGTAAAACCACCACCCTGTACTCCATCCTGAACCGGTTGAACAAGGATGACATAAAGATTCTTACTGCAGAAGACCCGGTGGAGTTCAACTTTAAAGGGATCAACCAGGTGCCGGTCCGGGATGAAGTGGGCATGACCTTTGCTGCAGCCCTGAAAGCCTTTCTCCGGCAGGATCCCGACATCATCATGGTGGGTGAGATCCGTGATATTGATACTGCGGAAATTGCCATCAAGGCGGCGATGACCGGCCATCTGGTTTTTGCCACCCTCCATACCAATGACTGCCCCTCCACCATCGGCCGTCTGGCGGACATCGGCATTCCATCCTACATGCTGGCCTCTTCGGTCACCATGGTGCTTTCCCAGCGTCTGGCGCGCCGTCTGTGCCCGGAGTGTAAGCAAGTGGTCACCGGCCATAATCCCGAAGATCTGGAGATGCACGGTTTCACCAAAGAAGAAATGGACGATCTGGAGATCTACGGACCAAAGGGCTGTGCCCATTGCAACGGTACGGGATACAAGGGCAGGGTGGGGCTATACGAGCTCATGGAGGTGACGGACGAAGTCGGTAAAGCCATCTCAGCCGAAGTGCCGGAAGACCAATTGAGAAAGGTGGCGGTTTCCGAAGGGATGATCACCCTGCGCGACGCCGGCCTGGTCAAAGTGAAATCCGCAGAAACTTCCCTGGAAGAGGTCCTCAAAAAAACCACCATTACCAAAGAATCCCTGCCGCCATATCTTGTGAATCCGGATGTGGAAAAATACGACGACAGGGATGTCATCATCCGTGAAGGCAATACGGATATCGATTTCTTCAAACTGGTACAGGGTGCTGTTTACGTGGTCAAAGGCGGCAAAATGATTGCCGAAATTACCCAGCCCGGTGAATACTTCGGTGAAATGGCTGCCATTACCGGGGATGCCCGATCCGCCTCCATTGTTTCAAAGGGGCGGTGCAAGGTAAAACGCTTCCCCGGAGACAAGCTGGGTGAAATCATTGAAAAGTACCCGGAAGTGGCCAAGCATCTCTTCTCCGTGCTGGCGGATCGCCTCCACGAGGCGGACAAAAAGATCGTCAGTATGCACAATCAGATCCGGCGGAAGACACCCAACTGATCCTTTGGGTTAAATATCGCCTATTCTTCCTTGAAATATCTGTCTTTTTCACTGTAGATGCACCCGCAATACCCCTGCCGGTACATCCCCCGGTCCTTGGACACTTCTATTCCCTGTTTCCAGCCTTCCCGGAAGTCGTGATAGAAAAACTTTACCCCGTACTGGCGTCCCAGGGCCTCACCGGTGTCAATGATACGCTGGTGATTCTGGAATTTGGAGTAGAGCAGGGTGGTGGAGAAATAATCGAATTTCCCCTTCTTTGCCATCATAGCGGTGGCCTTGAGGCGGGCGTGGTAGCAGTAGCGGCATCTGTCCTTTTCCCTGAAGGCTACGGAACGGAGGAATTCCTCCATTTCGTATCCCTTTTGCCAGATCATTTTCAGATCCTGTGCGTCGGCGTATTCCCGCAGGGTTTCCTCCCGTTTCATGCATTCCGTATAGGGATGGATGTTGTGACGGTAGAAAAATCCCATTACATCCAAGTCCATTCCCCTGAGCACTTCCAGGGGATAGATGGTACAGGGGCCGCAGCAGGTATGCAGTAACAGCTTCAATCCCGTCTCCCGAAAATGGCAGTACCCACACGAACCAGAGTGGCGCCTTCCTCAATGGCCACGGCAAAATCGTTACTCATGCCCATGGACAGATGTGTCATTTCAACACCGTTGAGATTCAGATCCGTGATTTCGTCTTTGATGATGCGAACCGCCCTGAAATAGGGGCGGGCCTCTTCCGGATCGTCAAAGAACGGGGGCATGCACATCAGGCCCTGGAGTGAAAGGTTATCAAATTCGCTGATGCCCCGGGCCAGCTCAAGTACCTCTTTTGCGTCGGCCCCGGATTTGGTGTCTTCCCGGGCGATATTGATCTGGAGAAGGACCTGCTGGACTTTTCCGATCTTGGCGGCCTGCTTGTTGATCTCTTTGGCCAGCTTGATTTTGTCCACGGTGTGGATCAGATCAAAATACTTGACGGCGAATTTCGCCTTGTTTGACTGGAGGTGGCCGATGAAATGCCAGCAGGCGGCTTCCCGCCCGATATCATCGATTTTCTCCATGGCTTCCTGGATATAGTTTTCTCCGAAATCCTGGTGACCTGCCTCAATGGCGTCCCGGATCAGCCCTGCGGGTTTCCGTTTGCTGACCGCTATCAGGCGGATATCATCCGCGTTTCGTCCGCAGTTTTCCGCAGAGGTGCGAATGTTGGTCCGGATACGGTCAATATTATTTTTTATCTGCATGGTCTGTCTTCCTTAAAATTCAATAATGCCGAGGCGGGTGAGGGTATCAATGACTTCACATACGGGCAGCCCCACCACGTTGGAATATGAGCCTGTGATTTCCTTCACCATAAAAGATCCGATCCCCTGAATACCGTATGCGCCGGCCTTGTCATAGGGTTCTTCCGTGTCTGCAT